>JBBQQS010000066.1:0-15358 GCA_038215525.1 Bryobacterales bacterium | reverse complement strand
TCGCCTGCACCTCAAAAGAGTCATTCGGGGCCACGCGGCCCACCATGTAGCTCTGGAAGCCCCAGAAAAAGATGATCATCACGATGAAGAGCGGGATGATGCTCCAGAACAGCTCAAGTTTCAGGTTGTGAGTGACATGCGGCGTTCGCTCGTTAGCGTGGCGGCGCTTGTATTTGATCGAAAAATAGACGGCCGCGAAGGTCACGATCAAAAAGAAAACGATATTCACCCAGGTGACGAAGATGAACACATCGTCAACCGCCTTGGCATGCGTGGATGCCTGCGGGGGGAGAAACAAATTTTGGAGAAACTGATTCATTTTACGGTCACCCAATCTTTCCCGGCCGGCGTTTGAAACCCGCCCCGGTTATCCTTCAACAGCATACGTGCCAAAATCCCAATCATCACCAGAGCGATAAACCCTCCCCCCAGCTTCATCAGGTTGCGGGCGAAAACGACATAGCCACCCGCGTTCGGATCGTAGTGGAAACACCACAACAAAATTCTTTCGCTTAAACCGAACTTTTCTTGTGCCGCCTCTACTAGAGCGAAGCGGACATCGCGCATCTTCTCCGGTTTGAGAATCCCGTACAAGTAGCGGGAGACTTTGCCCTGTGGCGTCAACACCATCACCACGGCCGAGTGCGCATATTGCTGCTGATCCTCGTCGAAGCGATAGCCAAAGCCAACCTGCTCGGCCAACTTCTTTACATTACCCTGATGGTCGGTGAGGAAATGCCAGCCCGGAGCCTCGCGGCCGTAGCTCGCGAGCGTAGCCGCCTTTTTCTTCTGCGCCAGATCGAAAGTCTCGGTGGGATCGATCGAGATCGTCACCACTTCGTATTCCTTGCCGGGCGTCCAGTCCGAACTACGCAACGTCTGCGTCTGGCCATTGAGCACTAGATTGCAGAGCATCGGGCAGCGGTAATAGACCAAGTCCAAAATTACCGGTCGTCCACTCGCAAAGTACGAGCGCAATTTCTTCGGATAGCCGGATTCGTCAGTGAACTCGAGGTCGAGATCCACCGTCTGACCGAGCTTCTCCGTAACCTCGATCCCCTTCAGCTTCTGGGGAATCGGCTTATCCGCCCCGGTAAGGGCGGTTGCGGCGAGTGACGCCGCCAGGAGCCACGAAATGGAGCTACTTCTTACCATGCTCTCCCGTCGTTGGAGCTGGAGTTGCCGCTGGAGCCGCCATCGGGGCAGCCGGAGCAGGGGCAGCAACAGCAGGCGCACCCGGAGCAGCAACCGCGCCCCCGCCAGCAGCCAGATCGGCCGCCGTCTTAACGGGGGTCGGCTTCGCGGGGTAGAAGAGATTGCCGGCTTTGGCTTCCTGCTCGAGCAGTTCCATGGCCCGGTCCACCGGTAGGCTCACTTTGCCTTTGGCTTTGTCGGCCAAGCGATAGCGAGTCAATACAGGCTCTTCACCGGCCCGGACTTCGCTCAAATCCCGCGCGCTCAGGTTACCGACCGCGGCTTGAATTTGGCCGTCCGTCACCGCGCCGTAGTAGAAAGTGACGAAAAGGAAGCTCGCGATCAGCGTCACCACGATGACGGCCGCGAAGCCGAACACGGGGATCCCTTGCGGATCCTGCCGGTCGTAGCCTTCTTCGGCGGTAGCTACTCGAATTTGGTCGTCTTCCATATCCTTCAACCTTTCCCTAAATATTTTGATGCGTTAGCGCTTGCTCGAGGCGTAAATCTCCCACCGGAATGAGAGCCTTCCCGCGGAAGCGCGACCAGAAGACCACGCCCACCGTCGCCACCGGGGCGAGCCAGCCGAAAAAGTCGAGCCAATGCGGCGCCGGCGACTTATAGAAGTTCGGCATGATCACAAAATACAGATCGATGTACTCGATAAACAGGACCCAGAAGGCCATCCCGAACATAAGCCCCAGGTTGCGCTTCGAGCCACGCGCCAACAGCGCAAGGAACGGGAAGAAGAAGTGGCCTACGATCAAGAGGTAAGAGACGAACTCCCAGCCATTCTCCCAGCGTACCTTGTACCAGATAGTCTCTTCCGTCAGGTTGGCGTACCAGATCAGCATGTATTGCGAGAAGGCGATGTAAGACCAGAAGGCCGTCGTCGCAAACATCCACTTGCCGAGGTCATGGTAATGCTCCACCGTGATCGACTTCGTGAGGATGCCGTTCTTCCGCAACAGTTGGCAGATGATCATCATCGTCGAGATGAAAGTCCAGCCGCCACCGGCGAAGATGTAGAGGCCGAAGATCGTCGAGTACCAGTGCGGCGCCAAGGACATCAGCCAATCGAAAGCCGCCAGCGACACCGTAAGGAAGGTGAACACGAGACCCGGCGCCGACCAGCGGGAAGCCGTATCCATGTGTGCGATCGACTGGTCCGTATCCTGGGCCAGCGACTGGCTTGTGATCTTCCACGAAAGGAAACTCCAGATCGCAAAGAAGATCGCGCCCCGGATCACAAAGGCCTCCACGTTCAGGAAGCTCATCTTCTGGCGCAGGATCGGATCCTTCATCACCTCTTCCGTGTGGGACCACTCATAAAGCGTATGGATCCCAAGTACGACCGGGATGAATAGGATCGCGCAAACCGGAATCGCGGCCACCAGATGCTCGACAATGCGGCGCACCGTAACGCTCCAGGCCGACCCCGTGAGGTACATGACCTGCAGGAAGAACAGACCGCCCAGACAAGTGAGCGTCGAGTAGGCGAAGCCCACCATGTACGAGCGGAAGAAGCGGTCGGGCTCCATCGCATAGCCCGCCGCGCAACCCGCCCAGCCCACCAGGGCGAGGAAGAGCAGTGCATTGCGGACCTTGGCCCATGTACCGTCTTCGAGGTACCAGCGATCCGTGATCGCGGAAATGTTATCGTGTCCTGACATGCTCAAATTCCCTCTTTACCGAACATCCGCTTGCAGAGCGGGCGGCACATCGGCCAAGGCGCCGTCCTGGCGTTGCAACACGCGAACGTAGGAGATGATCGCCCAACGGTCCCTTTCGGTGATTTGCGTCTTAAGGCCTTTCATCGTCCGCCGCCCGTTGGTGATGACATCGAAAATCTCGCCGTCCGGATAAGCCCGGATGCGGTCCTCATGCAGATTTGCCGGAGCAAACGTGGGCAACTTCTTCCAAACGACGCCGTGGCCACTGCCCGTACGGTCGTGACAAGGCGAGCAATAGGTATTGAATTTCTTCTGGCCCAGCTCGAAGGTCGTTTTGTCGTAGGTTAGCGGATTGCGGCCGACATACTGGCCACCCACTTGGCCCTGGTAGAAAGCGACATCTTCCTTGAGCAGACCTACGGCAATCGTGCCCTCGGGCGGCAGATGCTGGGTACGTCCATCCGCGAAGTTACTATTCGCCGACTGAGCGATAAATTTGTGCTGGCGCCTCATATCGGGCCAGACTTCGATTTGCGTGCTGCGCGAGGTGATGCCAGCGCAACCGGAGAGCAGAACGGCCAGGGAAATGACAGGGAGCAATTTCGCGTTCATTAGTTTGACTCCACCACTTGGGTCGATTTGGCATGCGTGCCTTCCAGCAACTGCCGGGTTGAGGCCTCGTCGAACTTGGGGTCCGACTTCTCGATCAGCAACATGAACCGGTCGTCGCCCACCTTGTGAAAGTCCTTGGCGCCAAACACCGGATGGTTAAAGCGCGGCAGCCCATTTAAAAGCAGCATCAGAATCACCGAAGAGAACGCCGAGAGCAGGACGGTGAGCTCAAAGGTGATCGGAATCGACGGCTCAAAAGCAAAGAGCGGCTTGCCGCCAATAACGAGCGGGTAACCCTTCGCGCCGGTCCACCACTGCATCAGCAGCGCGATCGTCGCGCCAGTGAAGGAGAAGAGAATTGCAATCTTGCCGACGTTCGATTCGGGCAAGCCCAAAGCCTCTTCCATCCCGTGGATCGGGAAGGGTGAGAAGGCATCGGTCTTCTTGTAGCCGGCGTCGCGAACGGCCTTGCAAGCCTCAATCAGCGTGTCCGGACCATCGTATTCGGCCATCATTCCGTAAACGCCCTTCGATACGCGGGGCGCGAAAAATGACATGAGTCCCATAATTTTAGTGATGACCTCCCGCGTGGACGGGCGTCGTGCCCTTGACGGGTTCGTGACCCGGCAGGTGCGCTTGTGCCGCCATCGCACCCTTCACTTCGCTGAGTGCGATGCAAGGGATAAATCGAAGGAAAAGAAGAAACATCGTCATGAAGAAGCCGAACGTTCCGATGAAGGTGCAGATGTCGACAAAGGTAGGCTTGAAGTAGCCCCAGCTCGAAGGCATGTAGTCGCGATGCAAGCTGGTCGCGATAATCACGAAACGCTCGAACCACATGCCGATATTCACGAAGATCGACATCACGAAAGTAACGGCGACGTTCGTGCGCAAGGACTTCACCCAGAAGATCTGCGGCGAAAGCACATTGCAGCTCACCATGATCGCGTACGCCCACCAGTAGGGGCCGAAAGCGCGGTTGAAGAAGACGAAGCGTTCGTATTGATTGGCACTATACCAGGCAATGAAGAACTCGGTGGCATAGGCGTATCCCACGATCATGCCCGTCGCGAGGATGATCTTGTTCATGTTGTCCAAGTGCTTGGACGTGATCAGGTTCTCGAGGCCCAGGGCCCAGCGCGTCACCAGCAGCAAAGTCTGCACCATGGCGAAGCCGCTAAACACAGCGCCGGCGACGAAGTAGGGCGGGAAGATCGTGGTGTGCCAGCCGGGAATCACCGACGTCGCGAAGTCGAACGACACGATCGAGTGGACGGAGAGCACCAGCGGCGTCGAGATCGCGGCGAGCAGCAAGTACATCTTTTCGTAGTTGGTCCAGTGGCGCGCCGAGAAGCGCCAGCCGAGGCTGAATACGCCGTAAAGCAAAGCACGGGTCTTATCGCCAGTCACGGCGGCGCGGTCGCGCAACGTCGCCAAGTCAGGGAGTAAACCCATGTACCAGAAGGCGGCCGAAACCGAACCGTAAGTGCTGATGGCGAAGACGTCCCACATCAAAGGCGAGCGGAAGTTCTGCCACATGTTCAAGTCGAGGTTCGGCACCGGGAAGAGCCAGTAGGTGCGCCACGGGCGGCCCGTGTGCATCACCGGGTAGATGGCGGCGCAGGCCACGGCGAAGAGCGTCATCGCTTCGGCCGCGCGGTTAATCGAGGTGCGCCACTTCTGGCGGAATAGAAACAAGACGGCCGAGATGAGCGTACCCGCGTGGCCGATACCGATCCAGAACACGAAGTTGGTAATGTCCCAGGCCCAGGCGACCGGGGCATTGTTGCCCCACACTCCTACACCCGTAAACAGCTGGTAACCCAGCATGCTCACCATCATCATGAAGATAGAGAACGAAATCGCGAAGCCAATGTACCAATTACGGTGCACCTTGCCTTCGACGATCTCGCAGACCTGGTCCGTCACCTCGTGATAGCTCAAGTTCCCCGTCACCAGGCTCGGATTTACTTCCTGAGCGAGCGGCTTGTCGATCACGGGCAGAGTCGCGGTAGATGCCATTTGCGCCATATTCTCCCTCTTATCCCTTTCCTGCTAGGCCTTCAGCTCTGGATTCGGATTCCGTAAGCGGGCCAGGAAGCTGGTACGGGGCTTCGTGTTGATTTCCTTGAGCAGCGTGTAGTCGCGGGGCTCGGCCTTCGCCTTAGCCACGGCCGACGCCGGGTCATTAATGTTGCCGAAAGTGATCGCGTCCGCCGGGCAGGTCTGCTGGCAGGCGGTGAGGATCTCGCCGTCGCGGATCAAACGCCGGCCCGCGGGATCGGCCTTGGCCGCGATGCGCTTCTCTTGAATGCGCTGCACACAATAGGTGCACTTTTCCATGACACCGCGCATGCGCACCGTGACATCCGGATTGTGCACCATCTCGCCCACCGGCGTGATGTTCTTATGCCAGTCAATGTAGTTAAAACGCCGCACCTTGTACGGGCAGTTGTTGGCGCAGTACCGGGTGCCGACGCACCGGTTATACGCCATATCGTTCAGGCCTTCGGGCGAGTGCACGGTCGCCGCCACCGGGCAAACGTTTTCGCAGGGCGCCGCTTCGCATTGCTGACAATTCAACGGCTGCATCACCGCTTGCGGATCTTCCTCGGTACCCGTATAGTAGCGATCGAGACGGATCCAGTGCATTTCGCGGCCGCGGCGGATTTGGTCCCGCCCGACGACCGGGATATTATTTTCGGCGTTACATGCGACCAGGCAAGCATTGCAGCCGATGCAAAGATTGAGGTCGATCGCCATACCCCATTGGTAGCCCTTGGAGTAATCGTGCCCACCCTGGAGATCGAACATCTCCTCGGCATGGTCGACTTCGGGGGCAAAGCGCGGCTGTTTCTTATACTCCTCAAGTGAACCTTCGCGAACCACGGGGCGAAGTTCGCCCGGCCGACCCGGCATGTCGGGCTCGCGCATCGAATGATGCTCCTGGGTGATGGCCAGTTCACGGCTGCCACTCGTGGCCACCAAGCTCGCGCCTTGCGCAAAGGCCCAGCCTTCGCTCGTACGCAACAGGCCGACATTGACGCCCACACCTTCGCCGACGCGGCCAACCTTCGTACGGCCATAACCCAATTGCAGCGCTACTGACCCCTCGGCTTGGCCGGGGGTAACGAGGGCGGGAATCTCCAGCGAACGCGAGCCGAGGGTGATCTTCACCAGGCCGCCGGTCTCCACTTTGAGCTCGCGGGCCATCTTCGGCGAAATATGCGCCACGTTATCCCACGTGAGCTTCGTCATCGACTCGGGCACTTCCTGCAGCCAGGCGTTATTCGCATAACGTCCATCGCCCAGGTTACTCGAGAGGAACACGAGTTCGGTACCGGCGAGCGACGCCGCGGCTACCTCAGGAATCGCCTTCGCATTGAAGGCCACCTTCACTTCGGAATAGGCACTACCCGGCATGACGCCGTCATGCACGCCCTTACGCCAGATGCGCTCGGCATCGGCCGCTGACGATACCGACTTCCAGTAGCCCTGCACCACGGCAAAACTCTTCTTTGCCTTGCCGTCCAACAGTTGCGCGGCAATCTCAATCGCCGAACGGCCGTCATAGAGCGGCGCGATCTGCGGCTGGAGTACCGTGGCCGAGCCATCGGTCGACCGGGCATCGCCCCAAGCTTCCATCGCGTGCGCCATCGGCAGGTGCCACTTGGCCACGGCGGCGGTTTCGTCCATCTCCGCGCCCAGGTAGATCGAAGCGGGCACCTTGGCGATCAGTTCGCCGAAGCCGAGGTCCACCGGAGCCGTGTAGGCCGGATTGCCACCCAGGATCACCAGCGTCTTTACCGTACCCGCGCCCATCTCTTTGGCCAATTCGCCAATCGACTGGGCCGGCTCGAAGATCGCTTTCGAGAAAGTCAGGGTGCTTCCGATATTGCCCAGGCTCTGGTTGATCAGGAAGGCCAAGGCATGCACTTGGGCGCTTTGCATCGGGCCCGCCGTAACCAGACACTTGCCAGCGTTCGCTTTTAGGTCGCGCGCCACGGCAGTGAGCCACTTCTGCGTCGCGTCACCGGGCTTCAGCACCTTGAGAGCGGTCTTGGCGCCCACTTCGACGGCGAGGTCCGAAGCAAACTGCAGTACCTCGCCCGACTTGATCCGTAAGCGATGATCGGCCATGGCGCCGGTGATCGAGAAGCGGCTTTCCACCAGATAGAGGCGGTTCATCGGCTCGCCGGGCTTTGAAACCTTGCGCTTCTTGCTAAACTGCTTGGTCGCCTCAATCGAGGCGGCGTCTTCGCCCATGAAGTCATCGTCGAGCGAAACAATCACGTCGGCTTTGTCGAAGTGATAGACCGGCTGTAAGCGCTGGCCAAACACCATTTCGGCCGCTGCGATCGCGTGGCCGCCGTCGAGCGAGTCATACTCCGCCCACTTGGCTTCCGGATACTTCTTGAGCAACTCACCCTTCACGGACAGGAGCGTGGGCGAAGAGGTGCGCTCGGAAAGGATACGCAATCCGCCGCCTGCGCCAAAGCCCTCCACCAGGCTGGCCGCGGCCTTGTCGAAAGCGGCCCAGTTCGAAGCAGTCGCGCCTTCGTGCACCGTACGGGCACGATCGGGATCGTAAACGCTCAATACCGACGCCTGCGCTAAGGCCGAAGCCGCGCCTTGGCTATTCGGGTGCATCGGATTGCCTTCCACCTTCGTGGGGCGACCGTCGTGCACTTCCACTTGAATGCCATTGGCGACGCCGCGGTTAACGAAGGCCGAAGCGTAAAGGGCGGGCTTACCCGGAATCACGTCCTCGGCGCTCTTCGACACCGGGATAATCTTCATTTCGGGACGCCGGCAGGCGACCAAGCCCGCCAGACCGAACGAAGCCGCCATCAGCTTCAGCATCGTGCGGCGGGAGCCGGGATCGAGGATCTCGGAACCACCCGGGAATTCATTCTCGACCCAATCTGTGAAACCGCGCGTACCGGAGAGCTCGTTCAAGCTCCGCCAATACTTCTTACCGGTGGCGTTCTGGGCTGGGGAAATTTGGATGAGGTCCATTGTTTCTAACTCGTGACCTTTCTAGCGATGACAACCGGAGCAGTTTTGCGGCGGATTGATCCCTTTGGCCGCGATGACTTGTTTGCCGTATTCGGCCGGATCGCCCTCGGGCTTCCAATCGAGCTTCGTCACATACTGCACGGGACGTAGATTCGGGGCCGGGTTGCGGTGGCATTCAAGGCACCAAGCCATATTAAGGGGCTGCACTTGCTTCACTTCCACCATCTGATCGACCCGGCCGTGGCAAGAAACGCAGCTCACGCCCACCGTCACATGCGATTGATGATTGAAATAGACATAATCGGGCAGCACATGGACATTCACCCACGGCACGGCTTTGCCGGTTTCGTAGCTCTCCCGGATGGGAGCCAGCAGCGCCGACTTCTCTTTCACTTTCGAGTGGCAGTTCATGCAGGTCTCCGTCGGAGGGACGGCGGCATGGGCGGCCTTTTCAACCGTGGTATGGCAGTAATAGCAGTCCATACCCAGGTTGCCGGCGTGAAGCTTATGGCTATACGGAACGGGTTGGACGGGGGTGTAGCCGGTCTCCAACACGTCGGGGCTAAATACGTAATAGGCGAGACCGACTCCGCTCATAGCGGCCATAATGATCACCGCGCCGCTGAGCCGGGTGAAGAAGTCGAGCTTTTTCGGGAATATCTGGGGCATGCGAGTTAGCGAACTCCGGGTTGGCCGCCTTGTCTCTGAAAGAGGCTTTGCGGCTCTTATACTATTTTTCTACCACGACAGTAGCCTTTCCAGCAAGAACTCATTTTTTCTTGTTTGACAAGAATCAGTTCATTCGGCCTTTACCTATTCTTCCCTGTTTCATTTTGCAACATCCCGACAAAGTCTTCGGGGAGTTTTAAAGCTTATAAATATCCTTTTTTGAAAGCTTTAGACAGATTATATGAGGTAAAGAATGAGAGTCCAGGGGTTATCCCGAGGATTATTGATGACCTAGCACTGGGTGCGGCTGGTAGGGGGCGCTCAATTCGCCGATTTCCTCGACGGAGAGCCGCAATTCCGCCGCCGCGAGGGCATCTTCGAGCTGGGGCAATTTGCTGGCGCCGATGATCGGGGCGGTAACGCCAGGCTGGGCCATCACCCAGGCCAAGGCCACCTGCGCGTTCGGCACGCCGCGCCGGGCGGCAACGCGGGTAACGGCGTCGACCACGGCAAAGTCACTAGGCTGGTAGTAGTACTGCTGGGCCAAAGCGTCGGTACGGGCGCGGCTAGTGTCGCCATAGTCTTCGCGGCGACGGTTGCCGGCCAGGAAGCCGCGCGCCAGAGGACTCCAGGGCAGCAAGCCGATCCCGGAAGCCTGGCAGAAAGGAATCATCTCCCGCTCTTCCTCGCGGTAGACGAGGTTGTAGTGGTTCTGCATGGTGACGAAGCGCGCCAAATGCCGCCGCTCGGAGGTGGCGAGCATTTGGCCGAACTGCCAGGCCCACATGGACGAGGCGCCGATATGGAGCGCCTTCCCTGCCCTGACGACGGCGTCGAGCGCGTCGAGCGTCTCTTCGATGGGCGTGTGTGGATCGTAGCGGTGGATCTGGTAAAGGTCGACATAGTCAGTGCCGAGCCGCTTGAGGCTCGCGTCGATCGAATGGAAGATGTGCTTGCGCGAGAGGCCTTGATCGTTGGGGTCGGCACTCATCGGGTTGTAAACCTTGGTGGCGATTACCACTGAGTCGCGCTTCACTTGGGCGAGCGCCCGGCCGGTAACCTCTTCGCTCACTCCGAGCGAGTACATGTCGGCGGTATCGAAGAAGTTGATGCCGGCGTCGAGCGCGCGGCGGAAAAAGGGCCGGCTCTGCTCGTCGTCGAGCACCCATTCGCGCCACGTGGGCGTTCCGTAGGTCATGCAGCCCAGGCACAAGCGCGAGACGCGCAGTCCGGTTGAACCAAGTCGAGTGTATTGCATCGGATTTCCCTTACTCGGCGGGCTTGGGAGCCGGAGCCGTCTTCTTGCCTTCGCCGATCCGCACCCGGGTGCCGGTGTCCAGCCGGGCCAATGGGCCTAACGCGACCACGTCACCCTCCACCAAACCTTCGCTGATCTCAATGTCTTCTTCGATCCGGTCGCCCAGCTTCACTTCGCGGGCATCGATGACGCCGTTGTTGATCACATAGGCTTTGTTCGAGCCCAGCACATAGTTGACGGCGCGGTAGGGGACCATCAGCACGGCGTCCATGCGGTCGGTGGGGACACGCGCTTTGGCATACGAGCCCGGCTTCAGTTGGTTATTGGGATTGGGCACCAGCGCCTCCACCACGAACGTACGCTTGGTGGCATCGACCGTGGGCGACACACGCCAGATCTTGCCCGAAAACTTGCGGTCGGCATAAGCCTCCACCACGATCTCGGCGATCTGCCCGGGCTTAATCCAAGGCCCCATCTTCTCCGGAATTTCGACGCGCAGGCGGATCGGATCGGTCTTCACCAGGATGAGCAATGGCGTGTTGGCCCGCGTAAACTGGCCGACGGTGACCATGCGCTCCTTCACCAGGCCGGCGAAAGGGGCGCGGACGGTGGTGTCGCGCAGCTTCTTGCGCTGGAGATCGAGCACGGCCTTGTACCGCTCCACTTCCTGAATCAGGTTGCGGGCCTGGTTGATGGTGGCGTCATAGGCGGCTTTGGCCGAGTTGAAGCGGGACTGGAACTGGTCGAGGTCGGCTTGCGCGCCGATGCCCTGGTCGGCGAGGCTGCGGGCGCGGCGGAAGCGCTGCTCGGCTTCCTGCATATCGGCCGCGGCGCGACGGACTTCGGGGGTCTCCTTGACGTCCTTAACCCTGTCCTTCTCGTCTTTGAGGCCTAAGCGTTCGAGCGACTGGTGCAGTTGGGCGTCTTGCTGGGCGAGTAAATAGCGCTGCTCTTCGTCGGCGATGTGGACAAGAACCTGGCCGGGCACCACCATGTCGCCGAGGTCGATTTTCACCTCGTCCACCTTGCCGTCCACTTCGGCGCTGATGATGGCCTCTTCGTAAGGGAAGAATGTGCCGACCGACTCGACAACACGCTGGATCTTCTTGCCCTTGGCGACCGCCGAGCGCACTATCACCGGGCCAGAGTCCACTTTGGCCTTCACCGGAGCCTCCTTCTTACAGGACGTAATGAGGAGTAAGGACAACAGGAGGGCGGTGGCGACGGCTTTCGAAAAGTCCATGAGGTTTAGTTTAGTAAGAACCGGGGCGGCGGCGGGGAACAGAATTTCACCCAGCGCACCTTTCAGTATAGATAAGGCTCCCGGAGAGGTCGAAAGGTTACCCCTTTCTCAGCCTGAAAAACACGGCAAAACCAGGTCCGACGGGAAAATAAAGCCAATTTTTGCTTAGGCTTAGCAGGAAGTGTATCGATTTGCAACATAGTTCTACCTGGAGCCTGATTTGGCCTTATCTGCTTGATTCTAAATGACCTATCTCAGAGCCTCCCCGCTCCGAGCCAGTCATCGCCCCTGTAACGCATTGATTATAATACCCTTACCCC
Organism: Bryobacterales bacterium; assembly: GCA_038215525.1. Classification (GTDB taxonomy): domain Bacteria; phylum Acidobacteriota; class Terriglobia; order Bryobacterales; family Bryobacteraceae; genus JALHNI01. The sequence continues at coordinate 3,370 of JBBQQS010000066.1, read as the reverse complement.
AATTCGACCGCCCAGCCTGTCGACCCTTGAATTTGGCACCTATCCGTGGCGGCCGGCATCGAATCAACCGTGCGCAACCTCATACTCCTCCTCGGCGATCAGCTTGATCGGCAATCTGCCGCCTTCGACGACTTTGACCCTCAGCAGGACCGCGTCTGGATGGCCGAGGTCCACGCCGAGTCCACCCATGTCTGGAGCCACCAGGCCCGCATCGCCCTTTTCCTCTCCGCTATGCGCCACTTCCGCGACGAGCTGCGCGACGATCGCGGCTGGGCGGTGGAATACACGACACTGACGAAAGGCACCCTCGCCGAAGCGCTCGCCCGGGACGTCAAGCGCCTCAAACCCAAGGGGCTCGTCCTGGTGGAGCCCGGCGACTATCGCGTCCAGCAGGAACTCCTGGAAGCTTTCCCCAAGATCGAAATCCGCCCCGACCGCCACTTCCTCACCACCAAAGCCGACTTCGCCCAACACGCCCACGGCCGCAAGCAACTGCGCCTCGAGTATTTCTACCGAGAGCTCCGCCGCCGCTACCGGATCCTGATGGACGGCGACCAACCTGAGGGCGGCGCCTGGAACTTCGATACCGACAATCGCGAGACATTCGGCAAGAAAGGCCCCGGCCTACTGCCCCGCGCCGAGGACTTCCCCCCCGACAAAACGACCCAGCAGGTAGTGCGCGAGGTGCAAGGCGCGTTCCCGCTCCATCCCGGCCAACTGAAGCACTTCAACTGGCCCGTCACCCCCACCGACGCTCGCCGTGCCCTGCGCGACTTCATCGACCATCGCCTACCCCTCTTCGGCCGCTACCAGGACGCCATGTGGACCGATGAGCCCTTCCTCCACCACTCGCGCCTCGGCTCCGCCTTAAACCTGAAGCTGCTGCATCCGCGCGAAGTGATCGCCGCCGCCGAAGAAGCCTATCGCCATGGCCACGCGCCGCTCGCCGCCGCCGAAGGCTTCATCCGGCAGATCCTCGGCTGGCGCGAATACGTCCGCGGCATCTATTGGCACTACATGCCCGACTATGCCGAGGGCAATGCGCTCGACGCCCACGCCGACCTCCCGGCCTTCTACTGGACCGGCGACACCGACATGCACTGCCTAAGCCAGTCGATCGGCCAGACGCTCGAATACGGCTACGCCCACCACATCCAGCGGCTGATGGTGACCGGGCTCTATGCCCTGCTCCTGGGCGTCGAGCCGCGGCAAATCCACGAGTGGTACCTGGCCGTCTACGTCGACGCGGTCGAATGGGTGGAACTCCCCAACGTCATCGGCATGTCTCAATTTGCCGACGGCGGCATCATGGCATCCAAGCCCTACGCCGCCACCGGCAAGTACATCCAGCGCATGAGCAACTATTGCCAAAGCTGCCGGTACGACCCGGCCGAAGCGACTGGTGACAAAGCCTGCCCCTTCACTACCCTCTACTGGGACTTCCTGCTGCGCAACGAAACCAAGCTCCACCAAGTACCCCGCATGGAGCTCCAACTCCGCAACATTACCCGGCTCAGCGCCGAGCGCCGTAAGGAAATCCAGAAGCAGGCCAGCGGGTTACGCCAATCCCAGTAAGCCCTGCAACGCCCCGGTGCGCGGATACGGATGCCCCCGGTACTGCCGGAAGCCCTCGCCCAGCTCATATCCCGCCGACGCCCCGCGTTGCCGCGTCCATGCCTCCATCATCGTCAGATAATTATCCATCCCATGATGCGCCTTCAGCCAATTGCGCTGCGACTCGTGGCAAGCCAGCATAGCCCACTTGGTGGCGAACTCCGACGCAACGTCGACCACGAAATCCGGCGGCACCGGGCGGCCTTCACGGTCAAGGCCCTCAATCGGGTCCATAAAGTAGAGGTGCGGAATCCAGTCGAGCGCGGGGGCCGCCGTCGGCACCTGGTAATTCGGCGCGCCGGCGGCAAAGCAGGCGTCGCGGACCAGCAGCGAGACCATCTCATGGTCGGCCAAGTAATCAGAGGGCGCCGAGGTGATCACGATCTCGGGCCGTAGCTCCCGGATCAGCGCTGTCGTCTGGCGACGCGACGGGTCATCATTAAAGATGGCCAGGTCATGCCAGCCGCCCCAACGATACTGGGCGCCAATCATGGCAGCGGCGGCGGCAGCCTCGCCCTGGCGGATGCGCGCCGTCTCAGCGGGCGTGTATTCGCGGCTGCCGCAATCGCCGTCACTCATGGTGACGAAGGTAAGTTCGTGCCCCAAAGCGGCCAGCTTGGCACAGGTACCGCCGGCCAAAATCTCAATATCATCCGGATGCGCATGAATCGCGAGAATTCTCATCACTTACACTGTAACCGGATGCCCGACCACCGGTTCACCGCAGCCCGCACCATCTTGAGCCGCACCTCGGGCTTCATTGCCCAAGCGGGCTTTACCCACTCGCTCACTCCGGCCCGCAACTGCACCTTCGGCTGCACTTACTGCTACGTGCCCACCTTGCGCATTCAGGGCGGATTGCAGCCCGAAGACTGGCAACGTTGGGGGCAATTCACCACCTTCAAGCAAAACGCCGCCGCGCTGCTGATTAAGGAACTGCGGCCCAACCAGATCATCTACTGCTCCCCCTTGGTTGACCCTTATCAACCCGGCGAGCCGCTCATGCCCGACATCCTCGCATCGCTCATCGCCCGCCCCCCGGCCGTCTTCGTCATCCAAACGCGCTCGCCGCTCATCCTACGGGACTTGCCCCTGCTAAAAGCCCTCCATCAGAAAACCACCCTCCGCGTCAGCTTCTCCGTCACCACCAACCGGCCTGAGGTCCTGCGCCGCTACGAAGCCCAGTGCGCCCCTTATCGCGAGCGGCTCGACACCATCCGCGCGTTGAATGAACACGGCATCGCAACCTACGCGACGCTCGCGCCGCTGCTACCCTGCGACCCCGAAACGCTGATGGCAGACGCGCTGGCCGCGACGCCGTTCCCGTTGATCGCCGACCCGCTCCACATTCGAGCCACCAAACAAACCGGTGCCACCAAACAAACCGGTGCCACCACGCGCGACATCGCCCTCAAAGTCGCCACCCCTCAAAAAGAAGGAAAATGGTTTGACGCTTCATTTCAAGCCACTCTCGTCGCAGAGCTGCACCGCCTCGCAACACTCGCCGGTCGCCCTTTCGCCACCGGCCCGGAAGGATTCTCATGGCTAGCCCGCAAGACATCTTAAAATCGCTCGGCATCGCCGCTGTCAACCCCGGCGCCGCCACCGGGGACTGGATCTCCACCCACGGCCCGGAACTTATCTCCTACTCGCCAATCGACGGCCAGGAACTCGCCCGCGTCCGCACCGCCCAACGGCAGGACCTCGAAACGGTCCTCAATGCCGCCACCCGAGCCTGGGCCACCTGGCGCATGAT
>JBBQQS010000065.1:0-15412 GCA_038215525.1 Bryobacterales bacterium | reverse complement strand
TCCCGGGCGGTAGGCCATTTGGTGGTCCATCTGGCGGTGGACTACAATAAGTTAGTTGGCCGATTGACGGCGCGTCGTCAATGTCCGCAATGCGGGACGCTGTACAATCTGCTTTCGAAGGCTCCTTTAATCGCCGGCCGATGCGACATCGAAGGAGCGCTGCTAATAGTTCGTACCGATGACCAGGAAGCGGTGATCCGAAAGCGGCTGGAAGCGTATGACGCGCAGACCCGGCCCCTGATTGAGTATTTTCGGGCAGACAAAAGTTTGCACGAGGTAGAAGCGAGCGAAGCGCCCCCTGAGGCGATCGCGAGCCAAGTCCGGCAGTTGATAGAGGAATATCGCGGGAGATGATTATCCGGAAAAGCATGGCGGAGCTCGAAAAGATGCGCCGTAGCGGATTATTGGTCGCCCAGATTCTGAGTGAACTGCGGGGAATGGTGAAAGAAGGAGTGACGACGTACGATCTCGAAGTGACGGCGGAGAAGATGATGCAGGACGCAGGCGCCAAGTCGGCCTTTAAGGGCTACTATAGTGCGGCCGCGAATGCGAAGTTTCCGAATGTCTTGTGCACTTCGGTGAATTGCGAAATCATTCACGGCATGCCGTCGAAGAAACGGGTGCTCAAAACCGGCGATTTATTGTCGGTGGATACGGCGGTAAGCCTTGAAGGCTACTATGCCGACTCGGCGACGACGATCGCGGTCGGAGCGATTACGCCGGAGGATGAGAAGTTGTTGAAGGTGACGCAGGAAGCCCTGGAGCTGGCCATCGAAAAGGCGCAGCCCGGCAACCGGCTCTTCGACATCTCGGGCAGCGTGGAAAACCACGTCGTCCGTAACGGATTTTCGGTAGTGCGGGAATTTGTAGGCCACGGCATCGGAACATCGATGCACGAAGAGCCGCAGGTACCCAACTACGTGGACCGGAACGGCGAGAACCCTCGCTTAAAGCCGGGTATGGTTTTGGCGATCGAGCCGATGGTGAATGCCGGATCTCCGGATTGCCACGTGCTCTCGGATAAGTGGACGGCGGTGACGAAGGACGGGCGCAATTCGGCCCACTTTGAACATACAGTCGCCATTACGGAGAACGGCCCTTGGGTGCTCACCAGACCCAGTTCGTCGCGACCGTAGTGGAGCTGTTGCCGAACGTGACGTTCCGGCTGGAGCTCGAAGTGAACCGGGCGCAGGTGATCGGCCACGCGGCGGGAGCACAAAAGGCGAATTTCGTCCGGCTCCGCTTGCAGGATAAGGTTTTGGTGGAGTTGGCCGCGCACGACAAAACGCGCGGCCGCATCCTAGAGGTTTTGAGAGGATAGGCAGTTATGAAAGTTCGAGCGTCCGTAAAGCCCATTTGCGACAAGTGCAAGGTCGTCCATCGTTATGGCGTCGTGCGCGTCATTTGCTCCAATCCGAAGCACAAGCAGCGGCAAGGTTAATAGGAAAGAAGAAGACTATGGCGCGTATTGTTGGCGTAGACTTACCCCCCCGCAAGCGAGCGGAAATCGGTCTCACTTATATCTTTGGCATCGGCCGCACGCGGGCGAAGTCGATCCTTTATCGGTGCGGCATCGATCACAATAAGAAGATTGCGGATTTGACCGAAGAAGAGGTCAACAATATCCGTACCCTGCTCGAGCAGGAAGGTTCGATCGAAGGTGACCTGCGTAAGGAAATCTCGATGAACATCAAACGGTTGATGGAGATGGGCGCCTATCGCGGGCTACGCCATCGCCGCAATCTGCCGGTACGTGGCCAACGCAGCCACACCAACGCGCGCACCCGTAAGGGACCGCGTAAGGGCACCGTGGCGGGCAAGAAAAAGGTTACGAAGTAAAAAGGATCACCGGATATGGCGAAAGCAGCGGCCAAAACTAGTAAGAAAAAGCAGTTTAAGAAAAAAGAGAAGAAGAACGTACCGTACGGCATCGTCAACGTCCAGGCTTCCTTTAACAACACGATCGTTACGATCACCGACACCACGGGCAACACGTTGTCCTGGTCGAGCGCCGGGTCGCTCGGCTTCCGTGGTTCGCGCAAAGGAACTCCTTTTGCCGCCCAGCAGGCTTCGCTCACCGCGGCCACCAAGGCTAAGGAAGCGGGTATGCGCTCAGTCGAAGTGCGGGTCTCGGGACCCGGTGCCGGCCGCGAGAGCGCCGTGCGTGCTCTGTCGACCGCCGGAATTGAGGTAAAATCAATTCGGGACTATACGCCGATTCCGCACAACGGCTGCCGTCCGCCCAAGCGCCGTCGCGTTTGATTCCAGTTTTTGTTTAGGCAAGCAGGACGAAGCTTTCTCCCCTCGGGAGTTCAGCGTAAACTGCACCTTCATTCTTTTGTTCGTACTTTAGGAAGGTTCCAGATCCATGGCTCGTTATAACGGCCCCGTTTGCCGGCTCTGCCGGCGCGAGGCGATGAAATTGTTTTTGAAGGGTGAGCGCTGCTTCACCGAAAAGTGCGCTATCGAAAAGCGCAATTTCCCCCCTGGCCAACACGGCAAGGCCCGGAAGCCCAAGATCGTCGGCTTCGGTCTCCAATTGCGCGAGAAGCAGAAAGCCAAGCGCTACTACGGCGTCCTTGAAGGCCAGTTCCGCAATATCTTCCACAAGGCGTCCATCACCAAGGGCGTCACCGGCGACAACATGATCAACATGCTCGAGCGTCGGCTCGACAACGTGATCTACCGCCTCGGCTTCGGCACCAGCCGCAACCAGGCCCGCCAGATTGTTCGCCACGGCCACATCACGGTGAACGGCCGCAAGTGCAACATCCCCTCCTTCATGGTTCGTCCGAATGACGTCATCGAAGTGGCGGAGAAGAGCCGGAAGAACCCCACCATCGTCGGCGCGCGTGACACCACGGCGCATGCCCCCAGCCCCAATTGGCTTGAGGTGGACCGCGAGAACTTCAAAGCCAAGGTCCTGTCGATCCCCCGCCGCGATGAGCTCGTGCAGATCCAGCTCAACGAACAGCTGATCGTCGAGTTGTACAACAAGTAGTCTTGTTAGGCCCCAGGAAAGGAGAGCCCGAGATATGTTTAAAGGTTTTCAAAAGCCCAAGCGTCTGGTCGCAAACACGGAAACGCTCACCGAACGGTACGGCAGCTTCAATGCCCAGCCCTTCGAGCGTGGTTTCGGCACCACCATCGGCAACAGCTTACGTCGCATTCTGCTCAGCTCGATTGAAGGCGCGGCCATCACCGCCGTCCGCATCGAGGGTGTAGCGCACGAATTTTCCCCCATTCCCGGCGTGGTTGAAGACGCCACCGACATTATCCTTAACCTGAAGCAAATCCCCTTCAAGATGATGGGCGAGGGCACGAAAACCGTGCGCTTAAACGTCACCGGCGGCGGCGAGGTGCTCTCGAGCCAAATCGAAGTCGACCACGACATCGAAGTGCTCGACCGTACGATGCACGTCGCAACCGTAGGCGAAGGTGGCAAGTTGCAGATCGAAATGCGCCTCCGCATGGGCCGTGGCTATGTCTCGGCCGACCGCAACTTCGACGAGGACCTCCCGCTCGGCTACATCCCGATCGACTCGGTGCACTCGCCGGTGCGCAAAGTTAACTACTCGGTCGAATCCGCCCGCCTTGGGCAGATGACCGATTATGACAAGCTCACGCTCGAAGTCTGGACCAACGGTGCCATCTCGCCGCAGGATTCCATCGGGCAAGCCTCCAAGCTTTTGAAGGACCACATGTCCATCTTCATCAACTTCGAGGAAACCCCCGAAGTGGTCGAAGAGCAAGCCGAACGCGGCTCGACGCAGATGAACGAAGTGCTCAACCGTTCGGTTGAAGAACTCGAACTTTCGGTCCGCTCGTACAATTGCCTCAAGAACGCCAACATCCAAACCATCGGCGACCTGGTGCAACGGAGCGAAGCCGAAATGCTGCGCACCAAGAACTTCGGCCGCAAGAGCCTCAACGAAATCAAAGAAATCTTGCAGAGCCTGAGCCTCGGCTTCGGCATGAAGCCCGACTCGACGGGCCGGCTGATCCTGCCCCCCGGCGGATCGGCATCGGGAGACAGCTTCTAGGAACTTACTATGCGACATCGATACGGCGGATCTAAACTTAAGCGCAAAACTGGCGCCCGCAAAATGCTCTTGCGCAACATGGTCACCAGCGTGATCAATGAAGAGCGAATTATCACCACAGTCACCAAGGCCAAGGCCGTCAAGCCCCTGGTCGAAAAGATGATCACCCTGGCCAAGGAAGGCACGCTTCACTCGCGCCGCCGCGCCGCTGGCTTCCTCCTCAGCCCCGAATCCGTTAAGAAGCTGTTCGACAAGCTCGGACCCCGCTTCGGCCAACGCACCGGCGGCTACACCCGCATTACCCACCTCGGTCCCCGTAAGGGCGACGGTGCCGAACTCGGCATCCTCGAACTCGTGGGTAGCGAACTCGTCAAGCGCGCGGCCGAACGGGCCCAGCGCAAGGAAGAGATGCTCAAGCAGCAACAAGAAGGCGAAGAGCAGGCTTAGACCAGATCTTCAAAACGAATCGGGGGCGGGAGGCGAAAGCTCCCCGCCCCTTTTTTAATTACGCGGGCACCTAAGCTGACGAGACAGGCTTCTTGAGTTGGCTTGAAGCGACCGCCAAGAACCGAATCCACCAGTTCGGGCTCCGTCCAAAGCGGCTCCCAGTCGTTCGTGAGCAAAAACGTGACCGCCGCATTGGCCGCCGTTCTCTTGTTCCCATCAACAAACGGGTGATTCTGGCAAATGTGAAACAGGAACGCCGCAGCCATGGCCGGCATCGATGGGTGCAGGTACTCCCCGCCGTAGGTCGTCGCGGGCGTCGCAATGGACGATTCCAATCCACCGAGGTCACGTAATCCCGCCGAGCCCCACCGAGCCGCCGTAGCGTTCGATCTGCTGCCGATGACCATCGCCGTTCAAGGCGACGTCTCGAAGCAGGAGGACATCGTGCGCCTCTTCGCCGAAACCAAGCAGGCCTACGGCAAGGTCGATATCCTAGTCAATAACGCTGGCATTTACGAATTCGCGCCGCTCGAAGCCATCACCGCCGAGCACTTCCACAAGCAGTTCAACCTCAATGTGCTCGGCCTGCTGCTCACCACGCAAGAAGCCGTCAAGCACATCGGCCCCGACGGTGGTTCCATTATCAACATCAGCTCCATCGTGGGCCCGATGCCCTCGCCCACGGGCTCCGTCTATAGCGCCACCAAAGCCGCGGTCGACGCCATCACCGTGGCCCTCGCCGGCGAACTCGGCGCGCGCAAAATCCGCGTCAATTCCCTCAACCCGGGCATGGTGGAAACCGAAGGTCTGCACAGCGCCGGCCTGGCCGAAGGTGATTTCCGCAAGATGATGGAGTCGCGCAACACCGCTCGGACGCATCGGCCAGCCCGAGGACATCGCCCGCGCCGCCGTCTTCATGGCCTCCGACGACTCTGGTTGGGTGAATGGCCAATCACTGCTGCTCGCCGGCGGCCAGCGCCAGTAAGCCCGTCAGTAAGCACGCTGATCCCCCGGCCCTTTGCCTGGAGTTCATCGTGCGAGCTTCGCCGCCAGAATCGCTTGCCCCAGGTGGCGCTGTGTGTGCTCCGAAAGATGGATGATCAATCCTCCGACGCTCGTCGGCAACTGCTGCCGGCCCACATAACGCGGCTCGGGATAAGTGCCCGGATCGATCGCGCGCACCACGGCCTCGGTCGCATCGAACTCCGCATCCATCGCTTCCAATAACTGTCGCAAGGTGGCCCCCGTGCTTTGACCCGTGCTTGGCTCCCCCTTCAAGCGCGCCATCTGCTCCGCCGACAACTGCTCCCCCTTCAAGTAAGTCGTCAAACGGTTCACACTGCCCGCAATATGCGCTAAGTGAAAGCTGACGGTCGAAATATCAGTCAGCCCCACGGTATGCAGCGCCACTTCTTCGCGGCATTGCGTAAAGGTATAAATCAAATGCGCGGCCACCGGGTGCAAGCCATCGATCGGCCCACGGAGCCAGGGTTCAGGTAAGGGCATGCCTCCAGCTTCGCATTCCGCCAGTCTCCAAACGCTTTAAGGCATCGGACCACAGGTTGATGCTCCGCAAAGGGCGGTCGCCCTGGATGCTCATGCCGGCCTTCAGCGCGCTGTTCTCGATGCGGATCGCATGGTCCGATGCCGTGGCGCCGAAGCCTTCCACCGGAGCAGTGACGACATCTTTCCCGATAAGCGTTTTCAGATAGACAATCCGGTTGCCCTCGATCTTCGCCAATTCTGGATTGGGTGGCCGCGCCGAACGGATCGCAAATGGCACCGTGATCACGGCCCCCTCACCCGGCGCCTTCCCGTCGAGTACCAGAAAGTTGTGGTTATAAACCGTCGTCTCGATCGCCTTCCTGCCCGTGTTCTTCAAGCGGTGGACCAACACCATCTCGCTCTTGCCCTTCACCAGCCGAACCTCCTTCCGATAGACGTAGCCGAAGCCCGAGTCCTCAACGCTCTGCTCGAAGGCGATCGCACTCGTGCTCCGGCGAATGCTCCACCGGCCGGGGTTCGCCACTTCGTACAACCGGTAGCCGTCATAGGGGGCCGCATCCGGCTTGCGCAAGGCACCCACGCCGATCTTGAGAAACGTCCCTCCCGGCGCGGCTGCGTCATAACCCACGGGGCGAAACTCATCGGCCGGGCCCATGGTGGAGCTGCAGGCCCCGGCCACAATATCCTCGCCTTCGTAAACGAAATCGCGAATCGCCGGATTTCGCTTCGTAAACCAGGGTCCGTAGTAGGAGTGCCCATTGGCCACGAGCGAGAAGATCACGCCCGACCAATCGAACCGCGTCCCGCGGTAAAAGCCGCTCGAGGCATCGGGCAGATAGAGCTTGGCCCGAATCTTCCCATTGCTAATCTCGGCCGTCGGCGGATCGGCGGCCACCAGCGGCATCACACTAAGAAAGAGGACGAAGAGACAAACTCGCATGGCTTGCATTATCTCTCTCTTGGGCACTCACCGGGGCCACGCGCCCAACCCGCTGATGGTGATGCGGATCCCCCCGCAGCGCCTGCGGGATCCGCTACCCTTGAAGAACACGCCGTCTCGCCCATGCCTAGTACTCCTCACATCGAATCTCACTTTACGTCCTCGGAAATGGTCCGCGATATTGTCATCGGCATGGCCGACGGACTCACCGTACCCTTTGCCCTCGCCGCCGGCCTGAGTGGCGCCGTCGATGGTACGCGCATCGTGGTCGTGGCCGGTTTGGCCGAGATCGCCGCCGGCGCCATTGCCATGGGCCTGGGTGGTTACCTCGCCGCTAAGAACGATGTCGAACACTACGCCAGTGAACTGCACCGCGAAGAGCGCGAAGTGATGGAACGCACCGCTGACGAGGAGCACGAGGTTCGCGAAATCCTCGAAACCTATGGCCTTAAACCGGAGCAAGTGGAGCCCATCATCACCCACTTCAAGGCCAACCCCAAGGTGTGGGTGGAATGGATGATGCGCTTTGAGCTGAATCTCGAAAAGCCGCATCCCGCCCGGGCGCTCACCAGCGCGATCACCATCGCGGTGTCCTACATCGTGGGCGGCTTCGTGCCGCTAACGCCCTACATGCTGACGTCTACCCCCGCTATTGCCCTCCAATACTCGGCGGCGGCCACGCTCCTGGCGCTGTTCGCCTTCGGCTACATGAAGGGGACCTTCACCGGCACGCATCCCTGGCGAAGCGCCTTTCGCACGACACTGATCGGTGGTTTGGCCGCGGCGGCGGCGTTTGGCATCGCCAAGGCGATCGGCTAAGCGCGGCGCTTTTGGCGCAAGCCTTGGCGATAACGCTCGGCCAGTTTCGCCGTGATCCGGGGCATGTCCCAGTCGGATGTCCCCACTTCGGCGCGGACGCGGCGAGTCGCCAGGCCTTCGGTTCAGGCAGTAAAATGCCACCCGCTTACCCGGCCGTCCCGGCGCGGGCGGAAAGGGTTTCCAGCAGCAGCAGCAATTCCGCGGCGTCGTCGTAGTCGATCTCTGGATTGTCCGCCAGCGCCGGATCGCGCGAACCATCCAGCACCGCTTCAAGCGCCGGGATCAACGCAACGATGTACCCTGGCAGATCCGCCTGCTGCTTCGCTCCAGCGAACCACTCCCGGGCCGCGTCGGGTTGCCGCGCCACCCTGTCAAATAACTGGCCCGCCGGGGTCGTGCTCTCCCCGCCGTCCCGCCGGTAGGCGAGATAGAACTCCACTGCCTGGCGGCGAGCCGCCAGCGCCGGGATCTCGCGACCCTCGGCCCGCTCCAGGTTGTGCAGGATGTGGAACGTCGTCCAGGGTTGTGACGCGTGCCCGAACTCTTTCTTGCACTCAATCGCCCGGTTCACCTCGATTCGCGCCTCCACAGAGCGGCGAAGCCGGATCAGTTCATCCGCCGCGTTGCTTCGCGCCGAGCCTTCGTGCGCCCGGTCACCCAATTCGGCGTAGCGGTCACTGGCTTGCCGATAGAACCGCACCGCATCCTCTGCGCGGTCCATCTTTGAATACAAGCTCCCCAACGCATTCAAGGTCGCCGCTTCCTCACTCCGGTTCCCGGCCTGCACAGTCAGCTTCAGCGACTCCTGATAGGCGTGCTCCGCTGCTTCGAGTTGCTCGGCGTACTGGTGGACGATCGCGATCTGGTGCCAAACCACCGCCACGCTCCCAGGTTCTCCCAATCGCGTAAAGATGTCTTTCACTGCGGCATACAGCGCCAAGGCCTCCGGGTATCGCTCCTGCCGCCGCCGAACTGTAGCCAGTTGTCCCTGGCCCACGGCCACACTGCGTGGATCGTCCCTCTCCTGTGCGGCAGCAATCGCTTCCTCATAAGCCGATGCCGCCTCATCTAACCGTCCCAAGTCAACCAGGCAATCTGCCGTTACCGTCAACGCCACATTCGCCATCCCAGACGCACCCAGCCCCTGGAACCGCCGGCGAGCCTCTTCGAGCACGGCCAGGGCCTCCGACGCCCCTCCTCCCCTTTGCAGCGCCCGGCCCAGCGTAAACTGGACCATCGCGAGGTCATAGGCCGCTCCGAGATACGCACTCTCACCCGCCGCCAACGCCTTGTGCAGCAGGGACCTGCCCGCCGCCACGGCCCGGGAGTGTTGCCCGGCTTCGATCAATCGCTCCATGGCCGTCAGTTCCGCAACAAAACCAGCGTGGCTCCAAGCTCCCAACCGTCCGGCACCGGCCGCGCGAATCTTCCCCACCTGCTCCAAGGCCGTCGGGCGTCCCAAATCGGCAATCAGTGCCTCGAGCCTCGCCGCCAAATCGACCACGCGCTCCGGTTCGGCCTGTTCGCCCAACCACGCTACCGCCGCCACCAGATTGGGCAACTCCAGGCGCGCCAAATTCAGCGCCAAATTGGCGTCCTTGAATTGATGCTGATACAGGAATCCAACCAACTCCGCCATCGCCTCCGCCCAAGCCGACTTCGCCTCTGCCTGCGCTTCCTCACTCAGCTCCAGCCACAGCGCCGGAGCCAAGGCCGGGTCAAACCGCAGATACGAAAACCCTGCCGCCTCCGCCAACCCCACCTCCACCAACGCCCGCCCCACCGCACGCGCCTCGTCAGGCTCCAACCCCAACGCCGGCCCAATCGCGTCCAAGCTCCCCCCGCCCTGAAACACCCCCAACGGCTGAATCCGCTCCCGCATCCCCGCTGGCAACCGCCGCAAGGAGAGCTGCACGCTCGCCAGCAAGCTCCGTTCCCGCTCGCCCGGATGCCGGGCTTCCATCCGCTGCATCAGCTTCGCGATATCCGCCGTCGCCGCCCGCACTCCCGTCGCCGCCACCTCCCGGGCCAGCAGCACCAGCGCCCGCGCATGGCAACCCACCGAGTCCACCAGGGCGGCGATCTCCTCTTCGCTCTCGGTAGCCGTAAACGCGTGCGGCATCAAATTGCCTTCGCCCAGCACCAGCCCCACCAGCCGGATCGCATCGTACCGGTCCAGCCGGCCCACCCGCGTCGTGTTGAGCTCGAAAGGCGCCGGCAAGGCCTCGCGGCTGGTAAACACCAGCTTCGCCAACCGGTTCAGCTTCGTACACAGCTCAAAGATGGCCGGGTCGTCCACCACCGATTCCACGTTATCCACCACCAGCACCGTCGCCTGGTCCCGCAACGCCCGCTCCACCAACTGCCAGGGGTCGTGCAGCGCGGACTGCGAGCCAAAGTCCTTCATCAACTGGTCGCCCAAAGTAGACAGCATCTTGCGCGCGTCGCCATCCTGGTCCAGCGCCACAAACGCCGCCCGCCGAAAGCGCCGCGTCGTCACCAGCCAGCGCGCCAGCTCCACCGCCAAGGTCGTCTTGCCCTCGCCGCCCTCGCCCAGCAGCACCACGTAGGGCGCACGCGCCAAGATACGCTCCGCCGTCAACAGCTCCCGGCTGCGGCCCACAAAGCTATGCGCCGGAGCGTCCGGCAGCGCACCCAACGCCAACGCCACCGACTGCGGCCCCCGCGCACCCGGCATGTCGCAAATCAACCGCGCGTCGTCCTGCTCCTGGAACAACACCGGCACAAACCAATCTTCCAGGCGCAGCTCGCCGACAAAGGTCTGCCCGCGCCGCGTGTCCATTTTGAGCGCTCGCTGCCCGGCCAGCATCGCCTCGCCTACCCGCTCCCCGGAAAGCAGCGCCGGATAGAACGCCGAAACAAAGAGCCGCGCCGTCTCCACCAGCACCGAGTGGCTCATCGCCGCCACCGACGCCACGCCGCTCTCGAGCAATGCCCCCGCCACCGACGCCGCCGGGTCTAAGTCGGCCTGCGCCGTCTGGCACGCTTCCAAAAAGAATAGCGGCACCCGGTGCCCGCGGATCACCTCCGCAATCTTGTCGGACGTCACCAACTGCATCCGCCGCCCCTCGGTTTTCGCGGCGTCCGCCGGATCCTCAAAGCACAGCGCCCCCAGCCCATGAGCCTGGTCATAGACGCCGTGCCCATCGAAGTGGACCACATGATAAGGCTCCTTCGCCTTCAACGCCCGGCGCAGCTCCGCCTCCATCGCCCCAAACGTCGGCGGATCCAGCAACATGAACTCGGCCAGTTCGCCCAAGCGGTTCAGCGCCTCCACCACCGGGCGCGCGCTCACCCGATGGTCAATGTAGCCGACACCCTGCTGCTCCGGCCGCGGACTCAGCAACAGCACCCGAATCGGCGGCTTCGTCGTCACCGCCGGCTGCGGATCGCGGTTCGGCAAACTGCGCCGCACCCGCACCCCATGCGCGCCCTGAAACAGATACCCGCGCCCATCCCGGATCAGTTCCCAAGGCAAAGCCAACAACTGCGTCGCCGCCTCGTCGCCGCCCGTCTCCTTCTCCACGCGGACGGTGAACCGCCGCTCCACCCCCGTCACGGCCTTCCAAGCTTCAAGCGCCGTGCGCGCCGCCGGTTGGTCCACCGCCCCGTATAGCGCCTCGCCCCACTGCGGCAACTGCTTCTCCATCGCCACGGCCCGGTCTTGAAAGATGCCCGTGGGCCAGTTGATGTACCGTTCCAGATACCACGCCAATTCGTCGCGATCGATCTGCCCCAGCGGCGAGATAAAGTCATACCGCGCGCTTCCCACCGCCCGCGCCCCAGCGGCCGGCTGGTAGATTAACGTTGCTTTGGCCCCGGCCCGCTGCCGCCCGCCCTCTAACACCACCGTCTTCGGATCGGTGAGTTTCAAAATCAAGTCCGCCATCGGCGCCGCTTCGGCTGGGGGCGCAGGCTCCGCATCGTGGGGCAGCATCTCGCCCAACGCCACCAGCAGTCCTTGGAGCGCGGCCGTCACCGCCCCCGGGCCGTCCGCCAACTTCAGCGCGACCGGCTGCTTTTCCCCGAACCAAGCCCGCAACGCCGCCGTTTGCATGCCCGGCCCCAGCAGCGGAATGATGGTTTTCTTCGCCTGCTTCGCGTATTCAATTTCGCGATACACCCAATCGGAATTCATCGCCGCCACGGTAAGCACCGCCAGCACATGCGTCGACTCATCGATCGCCCGCCACACCTCCCGCTCCAAAGGATCGCCGGCAACTAACTGGCGGGAATCCGCCCAAACGCCAAGCCCTTCTCTTTCGAGCGCCTCGCGAATTTTTTTCACTACGCCGTCATCGGCAGTAGCATGTGAGATAAATACACACTTTTTAGGGGGAATAACGGCCTCCGATTTTAGCCATTATAGGCGATATCGGCTCGCGCCAGACAACAGGCCTACGAGACTCCTGGCTCCAATCGACGCATAAGTTCAACCGCCACCTGAAGCCCTAGGCAGCACGCAGCGACGCCCGAGAGCCGCTTTCCCACTCCCGCAGTAGGCGTTCTCCTATCTCGGCAAACTCCGGATGTTCCTTCCCATAGGCGCGGACTTCCCTGACGGTCTCCTGAATCGCTTGGTCAATTCGCTCCAAAATCCTCCGAATCTTGGCCGGCGAGGCGCCCGTGCGTGCTTCGCCGAGTCTGCACAGTTCCTTGGCCACCGGCCAGTTAGTCGAACCGTTGAGCGTAAGTGCTAGCCGGTCCTCGCTCAGGTAGACGGTGGTCGTCACCAGATCGTAAACGGGTGCGAACTTGGTTTCGCCCTGCACATCGTCATACGTCACGCCGAAATTCTTCAGATGCGCATCGCCGTTACGCAGGGCACAATTCAGCGCAATCAGCAGGAAGAGCCTTTCGGCATCCTCATTCACCTGCGCGGACCTGGAGAACTCGGTTCCGGTAGCCTTCGCGAAAGCGAGGCGCAGGCGCTCCCGCAGGTACCCTTCGGGTAAATTCATCTCGAAGATCGGGGGCAGCCCGTAATGCAGGCTCCAGGAAGCCAGCCTCACCGGTAGGGTTACTGATACCGCGCGCTCCGCGAGGAGGTTCGGCAGGTAGGCGAACGTGCTTCCGCGTTCGCCGTTGCCGTCGAAGAGCCCTGCCTCGACGTTATCGGTCCAGACCTTCATCATCGGCATTCTCTTGCATCAATTCTTCCATCGTAGGGCGCGGAGAGCGAGTCGTTTGCAGCTTCAACTCCATCCCCACCACCGCCAGCACTTTGGTGACTTTTGAGAACCCCATCTCGCCGGAGCGGCCATTCTCCAGCGCGTCGAGCGTCGCGCGGCTCACCTTGGCTAACCGCGCTAGTTCCGTCTGGTTGAGCTTGAGCGCCTTGCGGCGCTTGGCAATCTCCTTTCCAATGGAGTTGAGGTCAACCATTTGCCTAGAATACTAGGCAAAGCTGGAGTTGTCATCGTTTTGCCTACTATACTAGGCATGGCCATCACCGTCACGCTTCCGGCGCAGACCTTCGCGATAACGCGACGCCAGCTTGGCAGTGATGCGCGGCATGTCCCAGTGGGCCTCCACTTCGGCGCGGGCGCGGCGGGTCATCTCGCGGGCAGCTTCCGGTTGGGCCAGCAGATCGAGGGCGTGTTGGGCGAACTGGGCAGGGTCGTCGGCCAGGCGGCAGAATTCGCCGTCGCGAGTCGCCAAGCCTTCGGCGCCGATGTAAGTGGAGACCGATGCAATCCCCGCGGCGAAGCTCTCGAGTAACTTCACGCGTACGCCAGAGCCGGCCAGGATCGGGCAGATGAAGGCGGCGTAACGCGCGAGCGGCTCACGCACATCGTCCACGCGGCCGCGGATGACGATCGGGTCCCGATCTTCGGGAAAGTGGGGCAAGGCGTGACGATCCGGCGGGTCGGAACCCACGATCACGAGCTTGGTCTGCGGCCGTTCCGCCAGAATGCGCCAGAAGACCTCGCGCAGAAACCAGAAGAGCGCATCCTGATTGGGCTGGTGGCGGAAGCTGCCGATAAAAAGCAGGGTATCGGGCTCGCGAGACGCTTCAGTGTAGTCGTAACCACTGCAGCGAATGCCGGCGCGCAGGCCCGCTTCCACTTTGTCGGCTAACTTGGGAGCAAAGCTGAGTAAGTATTCGCGGTTGGCGTTCGTACAGACCTGAGCCTGGTCAACGTGATCGAGCATTTGTAACTCGTAACGCAACGCCCGGAGATATTCGAAAGCGGCGGGTAACTTACTCCACTTACTCCCCGGCTGGCGCAGGCCACGGGCGATCGACTGAAAGTAGACGTCATGCTCGAAGACCGCATTCAGCAGCCGCCGGTATTGGCCGGCGTATTGGCCCAGGTTCGTATATTCGAGCTGCAGGACGTCAATGCCGTGGACATAGATCTGTCGGTGAATCAGCCACTCGAGTTCATGGCTCGAAAACTCGCGCACGGCGTAGGGCTCCAGCGAACCGATCTGGCGCGGCTTGCCTTCCAGGCGCACTAAGTGCTCCACACTCCCGCAGATTTCGCGCAACGGCTGGTGGGCGATGGCTTCGTCCGGCGCGTCGAGTAAGGCGATGACATGCAGATTAGTGAGCGGCGCTAATTCACGGATGGTCTGCGACATGAAAACCGCCCCGCCGTGGATGGGGGGCTCGATCGAATAGGGCGAGACGAAAAGTACGCTGGGCTTGTCGACTTCGGCCGGTAGGTCGGCAAAGCGATCGCGGAAGTAACCGCCTAACGGCCGGCGAAAGGTTTCATCATCCGAAATCTCACTGCGGGACTTGGCCGCCCAGCGCGAGGCGATGGCCCCGGGCAGTTGTAAGCTCGCGCGGGCCAGGCCGGCGAAGCTGGCACGCTCGGGCGAATCGCCGAAAAAGAGACTTAACGCGCTGCCGCTCCAGGCGTAAGCGAAATTCTCGAGTAACTTGCCCCAATCGGTAATATTCTTCCAGACGAAAAGCACAAAGTTCTTCTTGAGCACGCCTTGGATATACTCCGGCGAGAATTTCTTGCCGATGGTGCCGCGGTGCTCATGCCACACGACACTGCGCGGCTCGTAGTAAACCCACCAGCCGCGCTTCCAGGCCTGATAGCCCAGGTCGGTATCTTCGAGATAGAAGGGCCGGAGTAACTCATCGAAGGCGCCGAGTTCGAGGAACTTCTGGCGATCGAAGGCGCAGGAGCCGCCGCCGCCGTAGAAACACGGCATGCGGCCCCGCAGCGAATCATCCTGGCGATGGCGTACCCGCAAAGCGCCATCGGCCCACCAGCCTTGCGTAAGTCCGGTTTCTTCGCGCTTCTTCGCAGGATCCGAGAAGAAGATCTGGCAGGAGACGGCGAAGACGCGCGGGTCATGAAAACCTTCGAGTAACGGCGCGAGGAAATCCGGCTCGACGCGCATGTCGGAGTTCAGTAAAACGACAATATCGTTCTTGGCGGCGCGGAAGCCGGCATTGGAGCCACCTCCGAAGCCCAGGTTATGGTCGAGGGCCACTAACTTCACTTGGGGAAAGCATTCGCGAAGATACTGGGCGCTGCCGTCGGTGGAGCCATTGTCGACCACGACAATTTCATTGTCCGGATGGTCGGCGAGCGCGGTCACCACGCTGGGTAAGTATTTCTTGAGCTGTGTAAGTCTTAGTACTATCGTTTGTATTGACCAAGGTTAC
>JBBQQS010000064.1:0-15430 GCA_038215525.1 Bryobacterales bacterium | reverse complement strand
CCCCAACTCAAAAAAACCGAAGTTGTCAAAGCCACCACCCCGGCCGACGATGCCAAAAGCCTGAGCGCCACCGTGCCCGATGCCGTCTCCGTGTCGGCGAAGTTCGACCGTGTGGTGATCGTCCGCTTCAAACACCAGGCTGACCTATTGGCCGGGCTCGCACAGCAGGTGAAGGAGCAGAAGATCAAAAACGCCGTCATCCTGAATGGCGTCGGCAGTGTCATGGCGACCCACTATCACGTCGTCAACAATCGCAGCTTCCCTTCCAAAAACACCTACCTCGAAGACCCCACCAAGAGCGCCGACATCGTCAACGTCAGCGGCTTTGTGATTAACGGCAAGTTGCATCCGCACTTCACCATGGCCGACGCCGACAAGGCCTTCGGCGGCCACCTCGAGGCCGGCACCCGCGTCTTCACTTTTGCCATCGTCACCCTGGGCGTGCTGCCCGATAGCGTCGACATGGGCCGGTTCGATGACAAGACTTGGCGCTAGACTAAGTTGGTAAACTTAGTTAAGCTGAATCTATGGAAGTCAACATCCACGAAGCCAAAACCCACCTCTCTCGTTTGCTCGAGCAGGTACTGGCCGGCGAGGACGTCGTGATCGCGAAATCCGGCCGGCCCATTGCCCGGCTCGTGCCCATCCAAGGGCCTTTACCCGTGCTGGGCGACGCCCATGGCCAGGTGGTCTTCAAACCTGGTTGGGACGACGCCTTGACCGACAAGGAAATCAACGACCTCTTTGGCCAATAGCTTGAGAATCCTCCTCGATACCCATACGTTCCTGTTCGCGATTTCAGAGCCGGCATCGCTACCGCCTCGGCTTCGGAACCTCCTCTTCGACCCCGCGATAGAACGTTGGGTAAGCGTCGTCACTCATTGGGAGATTGCCACGAAGGTCAGCGTTGGAAAGCTCGATATGCCTACCGATCCCGCTTTCTACGTTCGGCAAATCGCCAACCTGCGAGCCCAAACGCTAACGGTCAACCTACAGCATTCGCTGGGCATGAATGGGCTGGCGATGCACCATCGGGATCCGTTCGACCGCCTACTGATCAGCCAAGCCATCGTCGAGAACCTCACCCTGGCAAGCCGTGATCGTTACTTCCGAGACTACCCCGTAGAGTGCATTTGGGAATAACTCCATGCGACCCTCCCTCGTCCTCGTCATCCTCAAGCGCGAAGTGATCGACCTCCTCCGCGACCGCCGCACGCTCATCAGCATGATCGTCCTTCCCCTTCTCGCCTTCCCGCTGATTGGGCTAGGCATCAGCAAGTTCGTCGAGTCCACCGGCAAGAAGTCGGAGGCTGAGGCGGTTACCGTGGGTGTCACGTCGCGCTCCGCCTCGCCCGAAGTGCAAGCCGCCATCGAACGCGCCGGCTTGCGGACGGTGATCGAGCCGAACCTGCGCGCAGCGGTTCAAGACAAACGCGTCGCCGCCGCCATTGAGCAGGTGGGGCCCGAAATTCACTTGCTGGTGGACGCCACCCGCGCCGCCTCGAACCTCGTTGCCGACAAGCTGCGCACCGCGCTGGTGGAGATTAAGGAGCAGCGCGTCCGCCAGAGTCTCACGAAGCTGGGCGTATCGCCGGACGTCCTCCAACCCTTTGCGGTGAAGCGCGTCAACGTCGCGAGCGAACGCAAGATGGGCGGCTTCATCCTCGGCACGATGCTCGGCTATATTGTCATCCTGCTGATGTTTTCGGGCGGCATGCACCCGGCCGTCGATATGACCGCTGGCGAACGCGAGCGTAAAACCATGGAGGCGCTGCTCGCCTCGCCCGTCTCCCGCGCGGAGATCGTCCTCGCCAAAATCCTGGCGACGGTGGCCGCCCTCTACGCCACCGCCTTGCTTACTCTCGGCAGCCTCTTCGTCTCCATGAAGAGCAGCATTCTCATGAGCGACCCTAAATTCGCCGCCCCCATCGGCAACTTGGCGCTCGACGGGCGCACTCTGGCGCTCCTGCTGCTCACCGTCTTCCCGGTTGCCCTGCTGGCGGGCGCGCTGATGATTGCCATCGCCTCTTTTGCCCGCAGCTTCAAGGAGGCGCAGAGCTACCTGACGCCGCTGCTGCTGCTGGTCATCCTGCCCTCGCTCCTGGGCGGCCTGCCCGGCATGGAGATCACCCCCGCACTGGCGCTGATTCCCATCTTCAACGCCAGTCAGTTATTGAAGGCCATCCTGCAAGGCGAGTTCACGTGGGCCAATTTCCTCGTCACCTTCGGGGCCAACCTCACCTACGCGGCCATCTGCTTCTTCTTTGCCGTCCGCACCTTCAAGAATGAGAACGTCATGTTTCGGACGTGAGGGAGAGGCGCACCGCCTCTAGCGTAAACCGGGCTTCCAGGCGTAAGCCGCCATGATGATGTCGAAGAGATGGGTATTCGGGAAGAAGCCCTTCACCCGGTCCGCGCCCGGGCCCATCGCCGCGGCCAGCACTTCTTCGCCCGTGTGCGAATGACCCACGCGCATCGCCGGCAGGACGATGGTCTCGTTGGCCGCGTGCTTGGCTTGTTGCCATTCGGCAAAGCCTTTGAGGAGCGGTTCGCCGCGCTTGCCCCCCACGGTGCGTAGTTCAAACGAATGGTCGGCCGTGAAGAGCAGCAGGGTATCGCGCAGGTCGACCTTGGCGGCGATCTCGCGGATGAGCTTGTCGAACTTCACCATGTTGTTTAGACCTTGGTCCGGGTTGTCGGTGTGGGCGTCCCACTCGATCATCAGGAAGTAGCCTTTGGGATTTTTCCTGAGGCGGTCGAGGGCGGCGAATGCCATGGCGGGGACGTCTTGGGCGTTGTCGAGCAAGGCGAGCGGGCGGGCATCGCTGGCGGGAATGTCCGCGAGCGAGGCGTAGATGGGGCGCTTATGCTCGGAGGCGACGGTGTCCAGATTCTTGCCCTGCTTCTCGACGTCCCCATAGATCTGTTTGCGGCCACCGCCGAGGACGACATCGACGCCGTCGCCGAACTTGGCGTCGAAGATTTGCAGATAGAGGTCGCCTTGCTTCCCCCGGTCGTTGGCGTGACCGTAGCAGGCGGCGGGTGTAGCGTCGGCGATGGACACATTTGACACCACGCCCGTGGAGAGGCCGCGTTCTTCGGCGTACTCAAGGACAGTCTTGAGCACCGGGCCGTCACTTTTACCGCGCACGGCGTCGGGGCCCATGGAGATGACGCCATTGTGGGTCTTGCGTCCGGTGACGATGGCGGTCATGCCGGCGGCGGAGTCCGTCACCCACGAGGAGGCGGTGGAGGTGTCGGAAAGGCCGATGAAGGGCCAGCTTTGAACAAAGAGCTTTTGGGGCTCGCCATAACCTACCAGAGAGGCAGCGTTCAGCGTGGGAATTCCACCAGCGTCAGCCAGAAAGACGATGACGTTTTTGGCGCGCCGATTGGGCTTCGGAATTTGCTGGCCGAAGAGCAGCGAGGACGCCAGGCACAGGGTCGGCAGAAGGCGGAGGAGAAACATGAGGGAAGTGTAACTCGCGCCACCGGCCCCGCTGATGACAGCTTGGCTACATTAGCTGAGAAACGGCTGCACCTCGCGCGAGGTGAGGACGGCGGTCATGAACAGGTATCGGTTGTTCCCTTTGTAACGCGGATCTTCCTTCAGGATGGCCATGAATTTCCGGTGGCCTTCCCGCGTGCGGCCCACCAGGCAGCCGGCGCTGACCTTGCCCGCGTCGTCTAAGGGAAGATCATAGCCCCAATGCTTTGACGGCAAAGGCTGCTGCCGGTGTCGATGGCGTCTTTGTCACGCTGGAAGCCCTTATTGAGGTCGGGTGGACGCGGATCTCGCCCGCTTGCACCAGGGCTTGGTGCGCGCCAGCACCGGCTCCGTGCGTGCCCACGCCCCAGGCTTTGTATTGGCCGAAGGCGATGCGCGCGGCGCCCATGGGGTTGAGTGGAGTGTCGGTGTAGAACTTGCCGGCTCGGTGGTGCCTTCCCACTTACCCAGGATCACGGGCTTGCCATCCTGCAGGGTGAGCACCAGGCGGAGGTCGTTAAAGCCGTTCGGCTTGTTGGCGTTGGGTGTGCCATCGAGATCGGCGGCTTCCAGGCAGACGATGTTCAAGTAGCCAGGCACACGGGCCAGGAAAAACTCTCTGCTCCAGGGCCTTCCAAATGGCGCCGGCCAGATTGCGTCCGGTATCGACCGGTAGTTACTTCTCGGGCACGGTGTCGACCAGGGTACGAGCGAGGTTGAAGTCGAGCGCGGGGATCTTGTCGGGGCTCATCAGCCGCAGAAACTGCCGCCCGGCAAAGAGCGGTGCCGGGCCAAAGGATCCGTCGGCGGGGGGATCGAGAATGCCCAAACGGACAAGATGTTTTTGAATATCGCGGCTCAACTCTTTGTCGTCGGAAAGCGTAGAAACCGAGATGGTGGCTTTGGTGTCGATTAGGCTGGTCAACTTCATGGTCATCAAGCGAACACGGTCATCAAGCGAACAAGGGCCGCCCCCTTATACTGAAGAGAAATGGCCGTACTCATCGAAGCAATTAGCGTCAAGCGCCGAACCCTGTTTGAGCTCGACAACACCCCGTTCTCCTGTCTTGACGCGGAGGTGAGCACGCCCACGGCGCGCGGCGGCCAGACGCTGGTGCGTTTGAAGATCCGCAACTTACTCACCAACGCTGTCTTCGAGAAGACCTTCAAGGCCGGGGACAAGTTCAAAGAGCCCGACCTCCAACTTGTTCCCTCCTCCTATCTCTATAGTGACGGCGACGGCTCCCACTTCCTCGATCAGGAGAGCTTCGAGACGCTAACGCTTACCGAAGCCGTGATGGGCGAGGCTCTCGAATGCCTGATTGAGGGCACGGTGGTGGAGATGTTGAAATACAACGGCAATCCGATTGGCCTCAACCTGCCGATGTTTGTCGAGTTAGTCGTCGCCCAAACCGAACCGGGCGTCCGTGGCGATACGTCGAGCGGCAGTGTCACCAAGCCAGCGACGCTCGAGACCGGGCTCGAAATCAAGGTGCCTTTGTTTATCAAGCAAGGCGAAAAGGTGAAGATTTCGACGGAAAAACGCGAATTCGCCGGCCGGGCTTAAGTCGATAGATTCCAGCGCGGCGCCAAGAAGTAGACCGCTCGGAAAACTAACTTTTGAAATAACCCTAACTAACCAAAAAACGGGCCGTATCTGCGGTAGTTTTCTCGTACATCTTGTTTTCGCCCCGGCCATATGTTGACGAATAATTCATCAAGGGTGTGGGCCTGGGTGACCACCGGCAGATCGAGGCACTCCGCCACGAACTGGCGATCCCCTCTGCTGATCCGCACTTGAATTTTTGCCTAACGCCCTAGTGTTGGGCCTGCGGAATGCCGCAATCCCAGGCGCTCTCAACCGAGTTTGGCTAGGCCGTTTTCTTCAGGTCGACGTCCATGAAGTAGTAGCAGATCATGTGGCAGATGATCATGTGGGCGTCTTCGATTTGGCCGTAGTGGGTGGCGCTGATCTGGATATTGAGGTCGGCCATGGGGCCGATTTTGCCGCCGTCTTTGCCGCTTAGGGCGATGGTCTGGCAGCCGGCTTCCTTGGCGTAGGCGAGGGCGGCGACGACGTTGGGGGAACTGCCGGAACAGCTGACGGTCATGAAGAGGTCGCCGGGGCGGGCGAAATTCTTGAGGGGTTCGACGAAGACGTGCTCGTAGCCGACGTCGTTGGCGTAGGCGGTCATGGTGGGCATCATGTCGGTAAGCGCTAAGATCTTGAAGCGTTTTTCGGCGGGGAGTTGGAAGCTGGCGCCTTTCACCATGTCGCAGGTGAAGTGGGAGACGCTGGCGGCGCTGCCACCGTTGCCGCAGACGAAGATCATGCGGCCGGCGTCGCGGGCGGCGGCGAACATTTGGATGGCCTGGTCCACTTTGGCGAGGTCAATCAGGTCCATGGTGCGGACAAGGTTTTGTTTGTATTGCTCGGTGTAGGTCACTAATTTCTATTATGAAGCACGCTGATATCATAAGAGGCAATGCTGAAACCTACGATTTTCCGCGAGTATGACATCCGCGGAATCGCTGACCTTGAGATGCTCTCGCCCGACGTGGTGAACCTGGGGCGCGCGATAGGGAGGTATATGCGCCGTCATTCAGGACCCAAAGTGGCCCTGGGACGGGACGTCCGTTTGAGCGGCACGCGCTTGCATGCCGCGTTGCTGGAGGGGCTGCTGTCCAGCGGCTGCCAGGTGACCGATATTGGCGTGGTGCCGACGCCGGTGCTCTATTTTTCCGTGCATCACCTGCATGTCGATGCGGGCGTGATGATTACGGGCAGCCACAATCCGTCCGAATATAATGGCTTCAAGATGATGACTGCGACGAAGTCTGTCTATGGGGCGGCGATTCAGGAGATTCATCAGATTCTGTTGCAGGCGGATTTCTTGGCCGGTGAAGGGTCAGTCGTTTTGAGTGACGCCGTGACGCCTTATGTCGACGAAGTGGCGGCGCAGTTTACGGGCTTATCGCGGCGGGTGAAGGTGGTCATCGATGCCGGCAACGGCACGGGTGGCCCGGTGATGGAACGCATTTTGGCCAAGCTGAATGTCGACGCGACGCCTTTGTTCTTCGAGCCCGATGGACGTTTCCCGAATCACCACCCCGATCCGACGGTGATGGAGAATCTGGAGGATTTGGCGCAGGCGGTGCGCGCCGGTAAGGCCGAGTTGGGGATCGCCTTTGACGGCGATACGGACCGCATCGGCGCGGTGGATGAGCACGGCGAAGTGGTTTACGGCGACTTCCTGCTGTTGATCTACGCCCGCGAGATTCTGACGCGCAAGCCGGGCGCGACGTTTATCGGCGAAGTGAAGTGCTCGCAGGTGATGTACGACGAGCTTGAGAGGCTGGGCGGGCGGCCGATTATGTATAAGACCGGCCACTCGCTGATCAAGACCAAGATGAAGGAAGAGCATGCGGAGTTGGCGGGCGAGATGTCCGGCCATATGTTCTTCGCCGACCGTTACCATGGCTTCGACGATGCGATGTACGCGGCGTGCCGTTTGCTAGAGATTGTGGCCGATTCCGGAAAGCCGCTGTCGGCGCAGGTGGAAGGTTTGCCGAAGACGGTGAGCACGCCGGAGTTGCGGGTGGATTGCCCGGACGAAGAGAAGTTCGATGTGGTCGCTCGCTTGGCGACTCGCTACAAGGCGACGCACCAGGTGGTGGACGTGGACGGGGTGCGCGTATTGTTCCCGCAGGGCTGGGGCTTGGTGCGCGCGTCGAATACGCAGCCGGTGCTGGTGATGCGGTTTGAGGCGACCGATATGACGGCGCTCGACGCTTATCGGCAGGAGATGGAACAAGCGGTGGCCGAAGCCAAAGCGGCCGTCTAAGCGCATGTTATTGGGGTTGCGGTTCCTGCTGTGGAGCTTACTGCATACGCTGTTCCGCGTGCGCGTGATTCACGCGGAGCGGATTCCGCGAGAGACCGGGGCGCTGATTATTGCCAACCATGTCTCTTATGCCGATGCGATACTGATTGGCTCGGTGACGCCGCGCTGGATCCGGTTTCTGTTGTGGAAGCCCTACTATGAGAGTGCGTTCCGGCCCTTCTTTAAGCTGCTACGGGCGATTCCAATTTCACAGACTTCTCCGCGGGAATCGTTGGGCTCGCTGGCGGCGGCGCGGAAGCAGCTGGAAGCGGGCGAGCTGATTGGGATTTTCCCGGAGGGTCAACTGACGCGGGGGGGCGAGGTGGCGCCGTTTCGTAGCGGCTTCGAACGGATTGTGGAGCGCAAGGGCTCGGACGTGTTGCTGGCGCCGATCATCCCGATTTGGCTCGAAGGCTTGTGGGGGCATCCGCTGAGCATGAAGGGCGGGGACGTGCTGAAGAGTTGGGAGCGGGTGTGGCGGCCGCGGGTGACGGTGTGGATTGGGGAGCCTATTACGGAGCCGCTTGAGCCGGAGGCTTTGCGGGCGCGGTTATTGGAGTTGGCGGAGCGGGTAGCGCAACTCGACCGTTAGTAAGTGAATCTCATCCTCGAAGTGCAGTGAGGTGGCCTCGAGTACATTCGTGCGTAGTTCGTCCCAGGTTTCGCCCTCGGTGAAAATTCCGTGCCCGAGGGCGCGAGCAAAGTATCCCCGTTCAATAGAATACTCGCAAAACAGTGAATAATGGGAGTCTATGGAACTTTCAGGCAAACGCATCGCCGTGCTCGTGGATCAGGCATATCAGGAAATGGAAGTGTGGTATCCGCTCTATCGCTTCTTGGAAGCCGGGGCGGAGGTGGTGACGATCGGTCCTGCCGCGGGGCAAGTGATCCCAAGCAAGCTGGGCTACCCGGTGAAGGCCGATCGCGCCTACAGCGAAGTGACCACCGAGGGCTTTGACGGCGTGCTGTGCCCCGGCGGTTGGGCGCCCGATTACATTCGCCGTAGTGAGGCGGCCATTCGCTTCGTCAGTGACCTGGGCAAGCAGGGCAAGCTGTTGGCGGCGATTTGCCATGGGCCCTGGGTGCTCTGTTCCGCCGATGCGATTCGTGGCCGTCGCGTGACTTGCTTCCATAGCATCAAGACCGACGTGATCAATGCCGGTGGTGTGTACGAAGATGCCGAGGTGGTGGTGGATGGCCATGTCGTCACGTCGCGCAAGCCGGAGGACCTGCCGGCCTTCATGCGGGCTTCAATTACAGTCGTTTCGGGGAGATGAAGAAACCAACGGTGGAGCAGACGCTGGCCGCGCTGCATGCGGTGCGCGCGGCCGATCCGCTGCCGTTGGATAAACTGCGGGCTGGCTTGGCGCACGCCTCGAATGCGGTGGTGGCAAAGGCCGCGACCATCGCCAGCGATCGCCGCGTCGACGTTTTGGTGCCCGAACTCGTGTCGGCCATGGGGCGGCTTTTTGCCAAGCCGGATCCGGGCTGCTCGGGCAAGATCGCGTTGGCGCGGGCTTTGAAGGCCCTGGAACATCCGGATGCGGAAATGTTCGTGCGGGGTCTGCGGCATGTACAGATGGAGGCGGCTTACGGTGGGGCGGTGGATACGGCCGCGCCATTGCGGGCCTTGTCGGCGCTGGCGCTCTCTGAGTGCCAGTCGATTGCGCCGCGCGATGCGCTGCGTTGGCTGATCGATGCGCTGCCGGATCGGGAGGCGCTGACGCGGGTGGATGTGATTCGGGCGATCGGGCAAGTGAATTCGCTGGAGGCCGACGCCGTGTTGCGCACCAAGGCCCGGCTGGGCGATGCGGCGGTGGAGGTGACCGGGCAGTGTCTGCTGACGATTGTGGAGCGCGAAGGCGTGGCGGCGTTACCCTTTGTCGCGAGCTTTCTCGGCGACCGGCAGTTGCGCGTTGAAGCGGCCATGGCGATCGCGGCGCAGCGCGGGCCGGAGGCGTTGGCCCTTCTGGTCGCTGCCTGGCGGCCGGCCCGCGAGCGTGATTTGCTCTTGGCGATTGGCACCTTGCGGACGCCCGAAGCCGTGGCGTTCCTGCTGCCCTTGTTGCAGGAAGAGCGTGCGGCGCGCCAGGCGCTGGAGCCCTGCCGCCATTTGCCGGGAGTGGAAGATGCCTTGGCGCAACCGCGTTAATCCCTTCGGCGAGATCGAGGCGGTGCCGGAACGAGGGCTGCTTTTTGGCAATGGGGGCTGTCTGATCAATGGCCAGCGCCAGATTGTGCGGCCGCATCAGCTGGAGCGCTGGATTAGTTGCGTGCTCGAGTTCAAGGGCCGCCGCCATCCGATTATGACGCCGGGCCTTTATACCGAGCTCTTCTTTCTGGACGAAGCCACGGCTTTGGCCGCGGGACATCGTCCTTGCGCGGAATGCCGGCGGGCGGACGCGCATCGCTTCCTCGCCTTGTGGAATCAGGCTAATGGGCAGCAGGTGAAAAGGCTGCCGGAGTTGGACCATGCGCTGCACGAAGAACGGCTGCGACGCACGCATCCGCTCACTTTGGCCGAGGGCGTGATGGTGGCCGATGGGGCGCACGCGTTACTGCTCTGGGGCGGGAGTTATTGGCGCTGGTCGCCGGCTGGTTACCAACGGCAGGAGCCAGGTTCGCTGCGCCAATTGACTCCACCGTCGATCGCTCGGACGTTGGCCGCAGGATACAGACCGTTGGTCCATCCCACTTGCGGCACGGCGTTCTAACGTGTGCACGGCTCCTATTAGAAGTACTTAACCTATGCAATTCCCATATTTCGGTATTGTCACGCGTTTGACACCCCTCGTTTATTTGTCTGTTACTCCCGGTTACTAGCCTTAAGGGGTTCAACAAAACCTGGAGTCCTGATGATCTTTAAGCTTCACTTTGCAGTCCTGTTAACCTGCGTCGCCTTGAGTGCGCAGGTTGTTGTGGTTAACAATGCCAGTTTCCGCGCCGATCAACCGGTCGCGGCTGGCTCCTGGGCCGCCGCCTTCGGCGCCTTCACTGGTGCCACCACCGCCACTGCTACGGCCTTCCCCTTGGGTACTACCCTGGG
This sequence comes from Bryobacterales bacterium, assembly GCA_038215525.1. Taxonomy (GTDB): domain Bacteria; phylum Acidobacteriota; class Terriglobia; order Bryobacterales; family Bryobacteraceae; genus JALHNI01. The sequence goes on along the minus strand of JBBQQS010000064.1, from coordinate 5,013 downwards.
CGGCGCCAGAGTGAGCGTGGCGGGCATTGACGCGCCGCTTTTTGACGTGCGCGCCACGCAGATTACTTTCCTTATTCCCGGCGCCGTCACCCCTGGGGTGCGCCCCATCCAAGTCACAATTGGCTCGACGACGATCAGCGGCACGGTCCGCGTGATTTCGAGCGCGCCTGGCTTGTTCGTCAAGGACTCGCAGTTGCCGCCGCGTGGCGCGGTGCTGAATCAGGATGGCGCGACGGAGAACTCTTCGAATTCGCCGGCGCGGCGAGGCGAAGTAGTGTCGATCTTCGGCACGGGCCAAGGTCCGCTGTCGCGGGCGGTGGTCGACGGGGCGGTGCCTGGTGCGACGCCTTCGCTCGCTAGCACCACTTCCGTGCCGCAGGTCTTTATCGGCGGCGTGGAAGCTCGCGTTCTCTTTAGCGGACTGAATCCGGGCGCCCCGGGCCTCTGGCAAGTGAACGCTGTGGTGCCCGACTCCAGCTTTATTCGCGGCCGGGTGCCGGTCCGCATTTTCGTGAATGGCGTGGACTCGAACGAGGTATCGATTGTTGTTCAGCAGTAGATTTGCCCTTCTCGCGCTCATTTCTTCTTCTCTTCTCTATTCTCAAGCTACGAACGGCACCGTTCAAGGCACTGTTTTCGACAGCGCTTCCGGTCGGCCGATTCCTGGCACTTCCATTGCGATCAATGGGCAATCCAGCGATAAGCAAGTTACGGATCCTGATGGACGGTTCACGCTGTCACTCAGTCCGGGTACTTATACCCTGCGCTTCAGCGCGGAGAATTATTCGTCGGTTGATGTTACGGACGTGATTGTCAAAGCTGGCGAAGTTACTGAGGCCAGCACCTTGCTGGCGAATAAGTCCACGGTCACGTCGGTGGATGTGGTGGAAAAAATCGGTGCTATTGCGTCCACCTCGGACGCGATGCTGCAGGAACGCAAGCTCTCGAGTGTCGTGAGCGACGGCATCAGCCGGGAAGAGCTTTCGAGTGGTACTTCCTCCGACGCCGCCGGCGCGCTCCAAAAGGTAACGGGAGTGAGCGTGGTGGGCGCGGGTTACGTTTATGTTCGCGGCTTGGGTGAGCGCTATAGTTCTACCCAGCTGAATGGCGCGGCGATTCCGACTACCGAACCGGAAAAGCGCGTTGTGCCCCTCGATATGTTTCCTGCCGCGATGATCGAGAGTATCAATATTGCGAAGACTTACTCGCCGGATTTGCCGGCCGAATTCTCGGGCGGCTTGGTCCAACTAAAAACCATCGAGTTTCCGGCGCAGAAGATGTTCCAGTTAACCACCAAGACCTCGTTCAATACGGTGACGACGGGCAACGACTTTTTCACCTATCCGGGTGGCGGGCGCGATTTCTTTGGGTTTGGCGGCGGCTCTCGTGCCCTGCCGGGGGCCATTCCGGCCGACCGGCGCGTAATCACGGGCCAGTTTCCGCCCGCGCAAATCCAGGACTTCGGCCGCTCGTTTTCGAATACCTGGGAATCGACGACGGCGCAGGCGCGCCCGGGTCTCGATTGGTCGGCCGTGGGCGGCGGAACCTTTGGCCGCTTCGGTCTGGTAGGGGCACTTAGTTTCTCCAACAAGCCCGTGCAGCAGCGGGAATTGCAACGGTATATTCGGCAAGGTGCCGGGGCGCCGATTATTTTCACGGACTATCCTGATTTCCGCGAATACTTCGAGAATGCCCGTTTGGGCGCCGTTTTCAATGCCGCCATTCGTCTGACACCCAACCAGAAGATCATCTTTCGCAACACCTTTACCCACGACGCGGAAAAGAGCGCTCGCGAATTTGCGGGTAATGATGGCGGCCTTGATTCGAACATACAGGCGCAGCGGCTGCGTTATATCCAACGCGCGCTTTTCTCCACCGGCGTCGAAGGCGATCATTCCCTGCCGAAGTTTCACAACAGTTTGATCCACTGGCAATTCACTTACTCGAATTCGCGCCGCAACGAGCCTGACTTGCGCGAAATCGTCCGCGGTCTGCTGCCCAATGGCCGATTTATTTTCAACTCCAGCACCTCTTCGGGATTGCGTTTCTTCTCGAACCTCGATGACCGCATCTATGAGCCGCAAGGCGACTACAGCGTGCCCTTTTACAAGGGTAAGATTTCGGGCCTCTTTAAAGTGGGCGGCCGCGTGACGGTGCGGCGGCGCGATTTCAATGCCCGGCGATTCTTATTCTCTCCCCAACAGATAACCACGCTCGATCTCTTCGCGCCGGGTAACACGCTGTTCGGACCCAATAACATCCGTCCGAATGGCTTCGTCCTTAACGAGTTCACCCGCGCCACCGACACTTACGCCGCCGAGTTGAATATCTATGCCGGCTACGCCATGGTGGACCTGAACCTCGGGCCGCGCTGGCGGCTGGTGGGCGGTCTGCGCGTGGAGGATGCCGAGCAGAATGTCGTCACTTTCGATAACCGGGTTCCCAATGCCCAGCCCGTGTTGGCTGGATTGAAGAATCGGGACCCCGCGCCGGCCATCAACGTCATCTACGCGATCAGTGCCAAGCAGAACCTGCGCGCCTCTTACAGCCGGACTCTTTCCCGGCCAGACTTCCGCGAGTTGTCGCCCTTCGACTTTAACAACACGCTGGGCGGCTTCGTCGTGGCCGGCAACCCGAACCTGAGGCGCGCGGTGGTGAATAACTACGACGGGCGCTGGGAGTGGTTCCCCGCCGGTGGCAATCAACTCGTCGCCGCCAGCGTCTTCTTTAAGCAGTTCACCGACCCGATCGAGCAAACCATCGTTCCCTCGAACGATTTACGCCAGACCTTTGTGAATGCGAAGGGTGCCCGGAACATCGGTTTCGAACTCGAGTTCCGCCGCTCGCTCGCCACCCTCTCGAAGAAGCTGAAGGAATTTTCCGTTTCGTCGAACTTTACCTTCGTCGATTCGAATATTCAGATCAGACCGGAAGACGCCACGATTGTTACCTCGCAATCTCGCCCCCTGCTGGGCCAATCCCGCTACATCGTCAATGGTCAGTTGCAATGGCAAAGACCGAAATGGCGGAGTGACGCTAAATTCTTCGCCAATCGTGTTTCGCGCCGCATTACCGACGTGGGCACGTTCCAGGTGCCGGATATCTACCAGGAAGGCAACGTCTTTCTGGATGCCGTTTACCAGTATTCCTTCGACGAAAAGCGGAAATGGCTGCTCCGTCTTGAGGCGGAGAACCTTGCGGACAACGACTATCGTTGGACGCAAGGCCGGTTTATCCAACGCGACTATCGTCTTGGCCGAACCTTTCAGGTTGGGCTCACTTACTCATTTTTCTAATTTATGATTTCCAAGGAGAAACCTATGCGATTCCACTCATGTCTCGTCATCGGCTTGCTTACCGCCGGATTCTGTGTTGCCCAAGGCGATACTACGGCCAGCAAAGCCACCCCTTCCAACGCCGCCGTGGCCTACAATGGCCCACGCAGCAGAGTTTCCGTATATATCTGGAGCGATAAGTACGTCTATCGCGCTGGCGAATCGTTGACTCTGAGGTGGACGGTAAGAACCAATGGCGACCTGTATCCCTATACGGTGTTCGCTTATCGCCAGAACAACCAGACCGGCGTGAAGACCTTCTTGCCCGGCGGCACCACCGCCGTCACCGATGCGGGCGGCAATACGGCGACCCAGGGCTTTCAGGCGACCGCGCTCGCCGATGCCACCAAGGCGACGGTGATCGGCAGCGGCGGGCTGTACCCGGCGGTGACCATCCCCGAAGAATTCGGCATGCACACCATCGTGGTCGAGTTGCGTGACTATGCCGCCACTCGCGTTTTGAAGACCGCTTACATGAAGATCGGCGTGGTGCGGGCCGCGACGACAATCTCGGGTGAAATCACCTCCAACCGCACCTTGACCAATGACACCTTGTGGACCCTAAATGGAATCGTCTTCGTTAAGAACAACGCCACGCTGACCATTGAGCCCGGCACCTTCGTTTACGGCGCCCCCGGATCGACGCCCTCTTCCGCCTTGATTGTTACCCAAAATGGCAGGATCAATGCTGCCGGCACCAAGAGCCGCCCGATCATCATGACCAGCGCCCAGCCCTTCGGCGGCCGCCAACGCGGCGACTGGGGCGGCCTCGTGATGTTGGGCAAGGCCCCCATCAACGTCGGTGGCAACATCACCACCGGCATCTGCCCGCCCGCCGGTTGCAACAACGCTGCCGGCACCTTCTTTATTGAAGGCTTGGTCGGCAATGCCGATACCGTTTACGGCGGCAGTGACCCTAACCACAGCTGCGGCGTCCTGCAGTACGTGCGCGTTGAATACGCGGGTGCCATTCTTTCACCCAACAATGAGTTGAACTCCTTCACCTGGGGCGGCTGCGGCAAAGACACCGTTTCGGAGCATCTGCAGGCCATCTATGGCCGGGATGATTCCTTTGAATGGTTCGGCGGCAACAACGACGGCAAGTGGTTAGTGGGTGGCCTGGGCGCCGATGACTTCATCGACTACCAACTCGGCTATACCGGCCGCATTCAGTTCGGCCTGATGTACCAAAGCCCGGACGCCCCCGGCAACCGCGGCCTTGAAGGCGACAACAGTGAATATAATCAAGCCGCGACGCCCTTCTCGAACCCCACCATCTATAACGTCACCTTCTACGGCAGCGGCAACCCGGGCTTCGACGAAACCAACTCGCCCGGCCTCTTCCTGCGCCGCGGATCGCGCGGATCGCTCAACAATATCCTGGTGTCGAACTTCTTCAGCTCCTGCATCGACATCAGCGACGCTGCTACCCAAGGGCAGGCCACCGGAGGCAACCTGACCATGAACGGGATTCTCTGCTTCAACACCAACCGGGGTGCGAGTGGCGCTAATACGATCGCCGGGCAAAACCCCGCCGCCTTTAACGCGACCTACGCCGGGGTCGCCAGCCGGAACTTCCTGGTGGCCGATCCCTTGGTTTCGCGCCCCTTCGCCTATAGCGACCCGGACTTCGCCGGCCTCTTCGCCAGCCCCATCTTCCGCGCCGGTTGGGTGCAGC
>JBBQQS010000063.1:0-15596 GCA_038215525.1 Bryobacterales bacterium | reverse complement strand
GGGTAGAACTGCTGCCACACTTCATCTCCATCCCGCCGCCGCCCAGTGCTCGAGAGGTAGACGAGTGGCGGGCGAGCCAGGGGCTATCGCGAGAGACTTGCCTCTTTGGCGTCTTCGGACATCTACGCGAGTCGAAGCGCGTTCCGGCGGTGCGGCGGGCGCTCGATAAGCAGCCGGGGCCGGTGGCGTTCTTGTTGCAAGGGGAGTGGGGTTCGCCAGCGCTAGAGGAATCAATGCAGGTACCGGCGATTCGGATCGGAGCCGTGCCGGAGCCCGAATTTCAACTGCTATTGGCCGCGACCGACGTGGGCGTCAACCTGCGCTATCCGTCGGCCGGGGAATCCTCTGGCGTGCTGGCGCGGCTGATGGCGCTGGGCAAACCGGCGATGGTCACCCGGGGGGAGGAGTTGAGTCACCTGCCACCGGGGATCGTCTGGCCGGTGTCGCCGGGCCCGCAGGAGGCGGAGGAATTGGCATTGGGGATGGCCTATTTGGCCCAGCACCGGCTCGCCCGGCAAGCCATGGGATTGGCCGCTAAGGAATACGCCATTGCCGAATGCGCGGTGGAAGTACTAGCCCAACGCCTAGCCGGGCTACTCGCTTCCGTTTGACGCGCACCCCGGTTCGGCGCTATCGTGGGATAGACGACCCTCGGGCGCCGTAGCCAAGTGGTAAGGCAGCGGTCTGCAAAACCGTATTCACCAGTTCGATCCTGGTCGGCGCCTCCATTCTCTCGTTACACCAAGCTCAACCCTCCATCCACCGCCAGCACTTGCCCCGTCGTAAACTTCGACGCCGTCAGAAAGTGCGCCACCCCCTCCGCAATCTCCTCCCCCGTCCCTGGCCGCCGCGCGGGACTCTTGTCAATCAGCGCTTTCACCCCCGGCTCATTCTCCTCCCCAAACGGAATCACGCCCGGCGCGATCGAGTTCACGCTGATCGTCGGCGCCCAAGCCACGGCCAAGGCCCGCGTCAGGTGCGCCACGCCGGCCTTCGATGCGCAGTAGTGCGCGTGGAACGGCCAGGGACGCAGTGCCCCGCCCGAACTGATGTTCACGATCCTCCCGCCGCCCGCCGGTAGCATGATCCGCGCCGCCTGCTGGCAACAGAAGAACACCGCCTTCAGGTTCACGGAGTGGATAAAGTCCCAGTCGGCTTCGGTGATCAGGAGCGGGTCGATCTTCGTGAACCGCGCCGCGTTGTTCACCAACCCATCCAGCCGTCCAAAGTGCCCGTGCACCTCGGCAAATAGCCGCTCAATCTCATCCACCTGCTCCAGATTCGCCGCAAACACCGGCGCGTCCCCGCACTCAGCCGCCGTCCGCAACGCCTCCTCCTTCGACGCGCTGTAGTGGATCGCCACCCGCGCCCCCCGCCGCGCCAACTCGAGCGCAATCGCCCGCCCAATGCGCTTCGCGGCTCCGGTCACCAAAATCACACGGCCCTCAAGATCAGTCATCGCTCTTTCAACCTATCACGAGACAGAATCAAATTGATCCAATTGATTCGAAAAGACTTGTTCGCAGACACCTTCAGAATTCGCTTGACACCCCGCTACGCTCGCATTTGGAGGTTCTTATGTCTCTTATTATTGATCGCAGCCGGCGCTTGCCGGTGAATCAATTCGTACCCGAAGCCCAGACCAAGGACTTGGTCGTGCTCCATTTCACCGCCGGCGGCACCGTCGCCGGCGCTTACCAAAGCTGGCTTTCGACGCCGGAGCGCGTCGCCACAGCCTACCTCGTCGACCTCGACGGGCGCATCTACGAAGTCTTCGATCCTGCCCAATGGGCCGCCCACCTCGGCATCCCCGCCGCCCACAACCGCGCCTTCCGCCTGGACAAGCGCTCCATCGGCATCGAAATCGTCAACTGGGGCGGGCTCAAACTGGGTGCCAACGGTCGGCTCAACTCCTGGCCAAACAACTATCGGAACCGTTACTGCACGATCGCCGAAACGGCCAGGTACGTCCGCAAAAGCTACCGCGGCCTCGAATACTTCGCCGCCTTCCCAGAGGCCCAACAGGAAGCCGTCTGCCGGCTCACCCGCCAGCTCTGCGACCAATTCGGCATCCCCAAACAGCTCCCCGACCCCGCCAAACGCGATCTCCTCGACTGGAGCTACTTCGAAAATTACCGCGGCATCGCCTCTCACCAAAACTTCAACCCGGAGAAAACCGACATCGGCCCCGCCTTCGACTGGGACCGTTTACGACGCGCACTCCTTTAAAATCAACAACTCCCGGGTTCGTTTCGTAATTCCCCCGCCGCGTATGACCCGCCGCTGACGCGGCAGCGGCGGGTCACATCTGCGGGTCACATCTGCCAACGCCCAAGGGCTCGCGTCCAGGGTGACCCGCCGCTGACGCGGCAGGCTAGTTCGTCGGTTTAGTTGGGAGGTTTTGGCAGTAGATTTGACCGGAAGTGGCGTCGAAGGTCTCCATCGGCTCGCCCTGCTCGGCCAGGATGTAACGAGCGATGGCATTGACTCCAGAACCGGAAATGCCACGGGTATCGCCTCCACTGGTCCAGAAATGCGTACGATCTGGCCAGAGCTTTCGCAATGCCCGGCTGCCATAGGCCTTCCAGTCGCCCATCACGCGGTGAGGCTGAACACCCTCAGCTTGAACGAGACCGTGGACATGTTCGGTTCTGACATGCAGCGCAATCAACCGCCACTCCCGATAGCGGCAAACTTCGAGGATGGCTTCGAAAACGGCCTGCCGATCTTCCAGGCGAGACAGTCGAAAGAGCGATTCCTTCATCAGGTTGCGGGAAGAGGTTTCGTAGGCAGGTCGGGGCACGAGCCGGCCTTCGTGGCGGTGAGTGCTGCCGCGCGGGTCTCCCAACAGGTGAGTGCCATAGGTGCTGAAGGTAAGGAAGTAGCTCATCCTTGGTTCATTGTGACCCATACTGCGCTGCCACGTCAGCCTCAGGGCCCCTGCCAGTTATGAAGTGGCGCTACCGCCTAGCCTGCCGCGTCAGCGGCGGGTCACATCTGCCATGCCCCAGGGCTCGCGTCCAGTTTGACCCGCCGCTGACGCGGCAGGCGAGGCAAAAGTAGCTATTCCAGATTCAGCCGCGTCATCGCTTCCAAAGACGACCCGCTGTCCCGGCTGCGCTGGCGCAAGAAGAGGAATAAGGCGACCGAGCCGCCGCTGCCGAGGCCAACCAGGATGAGCGCTCCCACGAAACGAAACGAACCCAGCACCACGCCAGCGATGTTGGGCATCTTGGTGGGTACCGTGTCGCTGTACTCGACCACGGTGTCGTAACGGATCTTGTCGAGAATGGGAGCAGCATCCGAAGGCACAGGAGGCAGGGCGACCACGATCAGCGCCCCGGAGCGTTTCGCGTTCTGGCCGGCGAATTTCTGGAAGGCTGGCAATTGCTGACGGGCCATGGCGTGGTTGGCAAATCCGGCCACGGCAACGCGCAGCTCGCCCGATTTAGTGGGGTAGCGGGCGACGATAATCTCGGTGCCGAAGTGGAAGGCGGGAGTCACCACGGGCAGATCGTGCAGAAACGCCGCGATGCCCTGGGGACCGACGATGTAGCGCCGCGACGAAGCGCCCTCCGGCAGATAAGTCGGCAAGGCAGGCAAAGAACGGTTCCGGTAGCCCGGGAAACGCTCCACCCAAAAGCCGATCTCGCTGGCCGAGGGGCGGTAGGTGCCTTCAAAGCGCACCAGGTAATTGCCAACGGCGGCCAGGGTGACGCCTTTCGCGGCCAAGCCGTTTTTCATCGACGGAATCGGCTTGCCGCCTTCTGGCGCTTGCCACCAGTAGGCAGCCATCGGCCCCGTGGATTCTTCGAAGCGCCAAGCCGTGGCCTTCAACTGCTTGGCCCCTTGCGCATAGGTGGCGGTTTCGCCTTCCTGGAAGCCGTACTCCTTCCACAACTCCGGCAGTATGCTCGTGTCCGCCGGACCTACGGATTTCTGCTGGTAGGCGTCAATTGCCGCTGGCCAGATGGCGCCCGACGCCGAAAGCGCCAGCGCGAGAAGTAACGCAGTTAGCTGCCATGGCATTTCTTGTACTTTTTCCCCGATCCGCAAGGACAAGGATCATTGCGCCCTACCTTGTCGGCTTTGACGACCGGCGCCTGCGTCGCGATGTCTCCGCCGCCCACGAATTGCATAGACGCCATTTCGCGCTCTTTGTTCCTTTGCACCGTGCGCGTGAAATCCACCATGGCGGACTGGGCCGCCTTGCGGTCCCCGCCGGCGATCACTGGCTCCGGCTCCTCCGGCATCATCTCCTCCTCCGGGTAGCGGTCCGGATGCTGGAAAGGGAGGTGACCACCCTCGGCCTGCAGGAAGAAGAGAATGCGAATGGACTCGTCTTCAATGCGATCCATCATGTCCTGGAAGAGCGTGTAGCTTTCCTTCTTGTACTCGATGAGCGGATCTTTTTGGCCGTAGCCGCGAAGGCCGATGCCTTCCTTCAGGTGATCCATCGACAGCAAGTGGTCTTTCCACTGGTTGTCGATCACATGCAGCATCACCATGGCCTCGGTTTGGCGCATGAACTCATCGCCGACCATCTGCTCTTTTTCGACGTAGCGCTTCAGCACGATCTCACGGATCGTGTCTTCGATCTCCCCGCGGGACTGGCCCGCCAGGTCAGACGCCTTGATGCGGACGCCGAACTGGGTCAGCAGGTCAGTATCGAGGCTCAGGTAATCCCAGCTATCTATGTTGCTGCCTTCGGGCATGCGCATATCGACGAAGGTGCCGATCATGCCGTCGATGATCTCGGTGATCTTCTCGCGCTGGTTCTTGCCCTCGAGCAAGCCGCGCCGCAGGCCGTAAACGGCTTGGCGCTGTTTGTTCATCACATCGTCGTACTCGAGCAAATGTTTGCGGGCGGCAAAGTTCTGGGCTTCGACGGCCTTCTGCGCCGCGGCGATGCGCTTGGTGATCAGTCCGCTTTCGATCGGCACGTCCTCTTCCATGCCGAGGCGCAGCATCAGGCCCTGGATGCGCTCGCCGCCGAAGATACGGAGCAGGTCGTCTTGCAGGGAGAGGAAAAAGCGGGCGGAGCCGGGGTCACCTTGACGGCCGGCGCGGCCGCGAAGCTGATTGTCGATGCGGCGGCTTTCGTGGCGTTCGGTGCCGACAATGTGCAAGCCACCAGCAGCGACCACGTTCTCGTGCTCGGCGTCGCAGACGACTTTGTGCTTCTGGTAGATCTCGTTCCAGTTCGCGATCGGCACGCGAGAGTTGTGGCCGGAGCGCTGGAAGTAGTAAAAGTCCTTGTCGGCGATCAGCGAAGCGATGCCGGGCGGCAGGCTCTCGCAGAGGCCCTTCTTACCGGCCTCTTCCTGAGCGAGGAACTCGGCATTGCCGCCGAGCAAAATGTCGGTACCGCGGCCGGCCATGTTGGTGGAGACGGTGACGGCGGCATAACGGCCCGCCTGGGCAACGATGAAGGCTTCGCGCTCGTGGTTTTTGGCGTTCAGCACCTCATGCTTCACGCCCATTTTCTTCCGCACGCCCGAAAGCCGCTCGCTCTTATCCACCGAGATGGTGCCGACCAGGACGGGCTGGCCCGTGGCGTGGCGCTCCTTGATCTCTTTGGCGGCGTTGCGGAACTTCTCGTCTTCGGTGCGATAGACCATGTCCTGGCTATCTTTACGAATGGTGGTGCGGTTGGGCGGAATGTTGACGACGTCGAGCTTATAGGTCTTGCCGAATTCAGCCGCTTCGGTGTCGGCCGTACCCGTCATGCCCGACAGCTTCTTATACATGCGGAAGTAATTCTGGAAGGTGACCGTGGCGAGCGTCTGATTCTCGTTCTCGATCTTGACGCCTTCCTTGGCTTCGACGGCCTGGTGCAATCCATCGCTCCAACGGCGACCCGGCATCAGGCGGCCAGTAAATTCGTCGATGATGACGACTTCGCCTTCCTGCACCAGGTAGTCCTTATCGCGGTGGAACAGAACGTAGGCCTTGAGGCTTTGCTGAATGTGGTGGTTGATCTCAATGTTTTCGGCGTCATAGAGGTTGGTGACGTCCAGCAACCGCTCCACTTTGCGGACGCCCTCTTCGGTAAGGGCGACATTCTTGGCCTTTTCGTCGACCGTAAAGTCGCCGGTGAAGTACTTCTCGCCCGGCTCCTTGCCTTCGATCACCTCGCCGCGGGTGAGCTTGGGGACGATACCGTTCACGCGGTAGTACTTGTCGGTGGAGCCTTCGCTGGGGCCCGAAATAATCAGCGGCGTGCGGGCTTCGTCGATCAGGATCGAGTCGACTTCGTCGACGATGGCGTAGTTGTATTCGCGCTGCACGCAGTCCTCGAGTTGGAACTTCATGTTGTCGCGCAGGTAGTCGAAGCCGAACTCGTTGTTGGTACCGTAGGCGATGTCGGCGTGGTAAGCGTCGTGGCGTTCGCGGTCGTTCAAACCGTGGACAATGCAGCCGACGGTGAGGCCGAGGAACTTGTAGAGCTTGCCCATCCATTCGGAGTCGCGGCGGGCGAGATAGTCGTTGACGGTGACGACGTGGACGCCTTTACCTGAAAGAGCGTTCAGGTAACAAGGCAAGGTGGCCACGAGCGTTTTGCCTTCGCCGGTCTTCATCTCGGCGATATTGCCGCGGTGCAGCACGATGCCGCCGATGAGTTGGACGTCGTAATGGCGCATGCCGATGGCGCGACGGCCACCTTCGCGACAGACCGCAAAAGCTTCTACGAGAATGTCATCGAGCGTGGCGCCCTGAGCCACACGGTTTTGGAACTCGAGCGTCTTGCCCGCGAGCTGATTATCGCTCAAAGCCTGCATGGTGGGTTCAAGAGCGTTGATGGCCGCTACCAGCGGCATCAGCTTCTTGATCTCGCGCTCATGCTTGGTGCCGAAAATTTTCGAAAGAATAGTGTCAATCATGGTGAGCGCACTTCGCCTAATCATAGGCTAGCACCGGCGGGCAAACCTTGTCGTCCCCTCCTTTAGGCCAGCTTTAGGACGGTTAGTACCCCACCCTTTAGGCTAGGGTGTTTCCGACAATCAGCCGAGTGGCGGCGATGGCTTCGGCGCGGAGGCCTTGGAGAGCTTGCAGGGCGGGGTCGGCACGGTAGGCGTCGAAGGCTAGTTGGCTAGGAAAAGAAGGGACATGCACTTCGTCGGGGATGTTGCCAGGGGGTGAACGGAGGTCGGCTGGAGGGCAGTCAGTAGCTCGCCGCCGTGCGTTCTCAGGATGGCGAGCGCTTGTTGCTCGAAGTGGTCAAACTCGGCGCGTTTGCCGGGAAGCACATGCAGCGACGCAATGACGATGAGGGACATCCAAATATTGTCGTGCTTCATTCGTTCTGTAGGTAAGTGAGTCCCTCAGCCACCCTCGACCGCGGGCAGCTTGACGAGCAGATCGTCGGGCAGGAGGGAAAGCGGCGCGCCTTCATCCGGCGCCGGCTGCCGAACCCGGACGACGTGGAGGACTTGGGACGTCATCTTCGAGCTCCTCGAGGCCCACCGGCTGCTGAAGCCGAATCGAGCAGGTGGGGGCGTGGCTCTACCGGGTGGCGCAGAATCGCATCACGGACCGGTTTTGAAAGATGCGCCCCGAGCCATGGGATGAGCGCTTAGACTCTGTGCTGCCTTCGCTAGCGCCGGGTCCGGAGGCGGCCTTCGAGCAGGCGGTTCTGCTGGAGGAACTGGAAGCGGCGATTGGAGAATTGACGCCGGGGCAACGGAGGTCTTTGTGGCGCATGAGGTGGACAGGCAGAGCTTCGCCGGGATGGGGGTGAAGGTGAATACTTTGCTCTCACGAAAACACGCCGCCGTGCAGTACTTGCGGCGGTCGCTCAAGGACCTGCGTCCAGCCGGGACTTCCCCTCCCTGAAGGTCGGGGTTTCGGTTTGGGCGTTTCAGGTTACTGCATCAACAGAACCCCGACCGTAAGGAAGGGGGAGCCAACGAAAAGAAAGTCATGAAACATCGCATTGGGAAGAAAGCCATCATGGTGGCCGATTGGTGACGCTGGGAATTACGGCCTTCGGGCAGATGTCCAGCACCTGTGGAACTGGCTGATGCCGACGCTGTTCCGGCTGCCGGCGATTACGTTCTGGCAAGCGCTGGGGCTGATGGCCTTGAGCTAAATTCTGTTTGGTGGGTTCAGGGGAGGTCGGGGTTGGCGGGGGCGGCGGAGGTACCGTGACTTTGCGCCCGAGGGACTGACGCCGGAGCAGCGGGAAAAGCTGCGCGGGCGGTTCGGTGGGCGATGTGGGCCGCTAACCGACTCACATAACCTTCCCTGACAAGAAACTGCTTACAATCTTTTCGTACTGCTCATGCCTAATCTCGGCGAAATCAAAAAGAATAAACAGGGGGGCGCAAATCTCCTTCACAAGCTCGACCATGCTTCGATTTACATCACTTAAGCGAAAGGAAACCCCGGTATCCACGACGTCTTCTGTAGTATTCTTCGTAGCCCAAATCTGTCGAGGCATACCAGCGGAAGTCAGCGTCCGATTGATTATGCCGCCATGGCGAATCCGAACGTGAATCGTAGAGCCGGAATCCGCGCCGAAAGCGCGATAAAGGCTGTTGCATCTCATGAGAGTCTCTGTAACTCGAACAATTCGGGTGTTTACGTAGATCGCGTCGGACGTCCGCTCATCTTCGAAAAGAGACATGAGCGCATAAAAATCACCGTTGTTCCGCAACGCCCAATAATCATAAGAACTCTCGTGGGAGATTTGCGCCACGATTCCGTCGTTGACCGGTTTGGGAGACTGGTCGGTATCAAGGACTACACCGATAGGCCAGCCAAACGTTAGGATTGCGATTTGTTTTGCTAACTTTAGGAGTTCGGCCTGCGAACGCTTGCCTAATATCGAGAGGCAACCATGGTGGATCTCCATGAACCCGCGCACTCCGGCTTTTGCCAGTCCCTTCAGGGCCGAACTACGGTGTTTCGAGAGCCAGGCTTCATCTAGTGACGTTCGCGGCTCAGCCGGAGGTTGGGGCGGCAATTCTCCCTCCATGGCTTGATGCCAATCTAGTCTAGAATCAAGGAGCCGCGCCAGGAGTTCGTAAGCGTGACCAATGCTAGAAGGATCTGTCGTCGTCTCTTCAATGGCCGGGAGCTTCTCGCCGAAACTCCAGTAAGGAACGTAGGGAATTCTGAGAATCTCGATGGCGTCATGCGCGGTCACGCCGCTCGGAAGCCAATCCGCGAACAAGTCCTTGAACGCTTCGCCAAAACGCGCCTTCCATTCGGCTGCCTTTTGATACTCCGTCCGGCTCTCATCTCTTGCTGGCACAGGTACACCCAAAAGGCGTTGCCGGTCCACCGGCAGTAACTGTTGCCGTTTCCTGGCCCGCTCGACGATATCCTTGATACCTTCAACGCTCGTCTCCGTCGTAGTGAACAGCAATACCAGTACGTCGGCGAGTTGCACAGTGCAAATACCACCGATATCCGTAACGCCGGTACGACTATCCACCAACACAAAGTCATACTCCGCTAACCATTCATTTCTCAGCTCTTCGATATAGGTTCCGAGTTGCTTCTCCGTGAAGAGCCGCTCGAAATCAATCTGCTGGAGGCGCTTGCCATAATCGGGCCCACTTCGTCCCGCAGAGATCAAAGAAACGTGAACTTCAGCAGATCCAATAGGAAGTTCCATCACAGCATTACGCCAATGAAGCGGCGCTCCGAGAGAATGCGCAAGAATCAGATCAACGATTCCAGCGCGCTTCGCGCGTTCCTCGATGGGATTTGGCGCGCTACCCACAAAGAACTTCTCGAGGCCGGGTGCTTCGAGATCCCAATCGATCACAAGTACACGGCGTCCCCATTTCGCCAGTACTGCAGCCACGTTCGCTAGCGCCATGCTGCGTCCCACGCCGCCCTTAAAGGAATAAAACGTATAGACAATGCCACGATCGGGCGGCCGGAGCGGAATCGTCATAACTTCATCAACTCGATGTTTGGTTGATCCAAACCATCTACCGCAACAACAGGCCAATCATCCCGATACGCTGGGGCGCGTTTCACCAAGTCTCGCACCGACACGGAGAAAACCTTAAGCCGGTCTTCAAGCTCTAACGCGCGCTCAGTGGCCCAGAACGCGGGAAGGGTACTGGTGAAGGCGGAGACATCCGTCCATTGAACGTTCTTGGCCTCGTCAGGAAAATGCTCGCCATCGTGAAATTTCAGCGGGGCAATCAGGTCATGCCCAGTCAAGCCAAGCACCTTTTCCCGCTCTCGAAAGCTACGCCACTCGGAGTAGCACCAGGCGGATTGAAAATACATAGGGGACCAAACACACACTAGGCATTTAGACTTTCGGAGGGCCAACTGCAAACGCTCGGGCCACTTTTGTCCGACGTGAATTTCTTCTTCGTCCACGAACATGCGAACGTCTTTGCCACCTAACTCCTGGCTTAGGAAGAACCGCAGCCGCGCCGCCACCTGTCGGGTCCACTCTTGAGATTGCGAGTGGCGCCGGTAGCTAAAGAAGACGTCGTACTCATAGTCTTGGGGCGAAGGCTCCATTTGCTGAGGATATCAGACTGATCTGTCCCAGCCTAACACCTTCATCCACTAGAATTAATCCGTGACCCTCGCCATCATCCTCCTAACGACCCTCGCCCAGAACCCGGCCGAGGACCTGATCCGGGTCCTGCGACCCAGCCGGACGCCTCCGGATGGGCGGATCAATGCTATCGACAAGACTTGGGAGGAATGGGTGCGAAGGAATAAGGCTCAGCCTCCGGACTTCTCCCGGATGCCTTCTTATCCGGAGTTGCCCGACCCTTTGCTGATTCGCGAGGGTAAGGACGCTGTGCGGGTGACGACTCCGGCTTTGTGGAAGGTGCAGAGAGGGTTGCTCAAAAAGGATATCGAGCAGTGGATGTTTGGCAAGATGCCGCCGGCGCCGGATAACTTGCGGGCTACGGTGACGAGTTCGTCGCGAGAGGGCCGGAGCACGCTCAAGCAAGTGACATTGGCCTTTGGACCGGACCGTAAAGCCACGTTGCGGATTGAGTTGGTGATCCCCGATGGCAAAGGGCCGTTTCCGGTCTTCCTGACCAACCATGCGCGCAACCGGCCTTGGATTTATACGGCCGTCCGACGCGGCTACATAGCTTGTATCTATCACGCGACTGACCCGCGCTATGGCAATGGCGATGACTCCGATGCCTGGGTGGAGCATTACCCGGACTATGACTTCTCCGTGCTCGCCCGCTGGGCCTGGGCAGCTTCGCGGGCGGTGGATTACTTAGTGCAGCAGCCCGAAGTGGACGCCCGAAAGATCGGACTTACCGGCCATTCGCGCAACGGGAAGCAGGCTTTGTTAGCAGCGGCGTTCGATGAGCGGATTGCGGCCGTAATTCCTTCGAGTGGAAACTCGGGCGAAGTGGACCCTTGGCGCTATACGACGGAGCCCTTTGCCAATGAGAGTATTGAGTTACTCGCCGGAGCGCAGTCGCATTGGTTCCATCCGCGGTTGCGTTTCTTTTCCGGGCGCGAGGATAAGTTACCCGTGGACCAGAATTCACTGCTATCGTTAGTCGCGCCGCGCGGGTTACTGCTTTATTCGGGTTATGCCGAGTCGGCGGGAAATCCTTTGGGTTATGAGCAAGCTTATCGCTCGGCTTTGAAGGTGTATGAGTTTCTGGGGCACCCCGAGAAGATCTGGCTCCACTTACGCGACGGCGAGCATGATACAACCGCTGGCGATATCGAAAACTTTATCGACTTCTTCGATACGGTCTTCGGCCGTCGCGTGCAACCCAAGACCGAGACTTGGATCCACGGCTACACCTTTGAAGAATGGCGCAAGCTGAGCGGCCAGCAGATCAATCCGCTCACGTTCAAACTCCCGCCAGATCCGAAACAAAGGATCGCCTGGACCTTAGGGGACGAGCCGGCGGGGATGCCGCGGCTCGTGTCACGGGAGTTGCCAAAGCCGGTTGATGCGGTGGGCGGCTGGCTCGAAGGGCTGTTCCAGCGGCCTAGCGCCAGCGCGGCGACGCGCGCGGCGATCGCCAAGGAAGGGATGGGCTGGGCGCAGATTCCTTATGGCGACGGGCTGACGGCGGACCTGTTCTATCCTCTCGACCAGCCGAAGGGCAAATGGCCGGTGGTGATCTGGCTGCATGGCTATAGCTATCAGAATGGTTGGAGCGTATCGGCGCCGTGGAGTTCGACGGGCAGCGACTTCCGGCTCGACCAGCGGCCCTCGTTCCCTTCCCTGGTGAAGCGTGGCTTTGCGGTGCTCGCCTTCGACCAGATCGGCTTCGGCACGCGGGTACGCGACGCGCGCGACTTCTACCGGCGCTATCCGCAGTGGAGCCTGATGGGCAAGATGGTGAGCGATACGCGGGCCGCGATTGATGCGGTGGCCGGGCTCGACGCGGTGGATGCTACGCGGGTGTATGTGATGGGTTACTCGCTGGGGGCGAAGGTCGGCCTGCTGACGAGCGCGCTCGATACGCGGGTGAAGCGCTTGGCGATGGTCGCCGGCTACGACCCTTTACGGCTCGATACGGCGGACAAGGGCGTGGAAGGAATTCGGCATTTTTCGCACTTACACGGGCTGATGCCGCGCCTGGGCTTCTTTGTGGGCCACGAGGCAAGGCTGCCCTTCGACTTCGACGAAGCGCTGCGGCTGTCGGCCGATCGACCGACTTTGATCCTGGCGCCCACGTACGATCGCTATGCGCGATTGGCCGATGTGCGGCAGCAGGTGAAGGGGGTAGGCAGCCGTCAGATCACGCTCGAAACACCGGAAGGGTTTAATTCTTTCGGCCGCGTGTGGCAGGAGCGAGTTTTCGATTGGCTGGCGAAACGTTAGCCAGGCACTGGCGGGTTATCAAACAGGAAATCAAATCATGATATAGTTCCCGACAACATCCCCTCGGGTCGGGCTCGTTGGGGTAACGAGTAAACAGGAAGGTCCTATGAAATTCATGATGTTTGGCCGGCTCGCCCGGCAACTCACCCTATGGGTGTGTGCCTGCGCGCTGATGCTGCATGCTCAATCGGAACGTGGCACGATCACCGGCACGGTGCGTGACGGATCCGGCGCCGTGGTGCCCGGAGCCAAGGTGACGCTCACCAATAGCCAGACCGGTGTCAAGTTTAATGCGCCCTCGAATGCGAATGGCGAATTTACGGTGCCCCAATTGCAGGTGGGCGTTTATACGGTGCGGGTGGAGAAGGAAGGCTTCCGCCCCTCCACGCTGACGGGACTGGCGCTGAATGCCTCGGCCACCATGCGTGCCGACACCACGCTTGAAGTCGGGACATCCACGCAAGCGGTGGAGGTGTCGGCCAGCGCCTTGACGCTGTCGACGGAGAACGCGAAGTCCAGTGTGACGATCAACAATAAATTGGTGGACGAACTGCCGCTCGTGGTGGGGGGTACGTTGCGTAGCCCGTTTAACCTTGCCGCGCTGACGCCCGAAGCGAAGAACGTCGGAGGCGACAACGGCTTTATTCTGGGCGGCGGTCAGGCGGCCGGCTATGGCACCACCCTGGATGGCGTGTCGGCGAATACGACGCGCGCGCTGACCCAGAGCTGGGTGGCGGTGAATGCGCCGTCGATTGAAGCGATCACCGAGTTTACGGTGGATACGAATGGATTCAAGGCCGAGTTTGGCCAGGCGACGGGCGGCATCATGAGCTTTGCTTCGAAGAGCGGCACCAATAAGCTACACGGCACTGCTTATGAGTTCCTGCGCAACAACGCGATCGACGCGAATAACTTCTTCAATAACGCTCGTGGCATCGCCCGCCCGATTTACAAACAGCACGATTTTGGGGCGTCAGTTGGCGGCCCGGTGATGATTCCGAAAATTTACGACGGCCGGAACAAGACCTTCTTCTTCTTCAGCTACGAAGCCTTCCGCAACCGCGAAGGCGCCACCGGTGCGCAGCGCACGGTGCCTACGCCCGAAATGTACAACGGCGACTTCCGCAACTGGGTGAATGCGAGCGGGCAACAGATCCCGATCTATGACCCCACCTCGCAGATCATTGGCGCCGGCGGCATCGTGACGCGGACGCCGTTCGCGAATAACCAGATTCCGCCCGCGATGTTCGACCCCAACATCGTCAAGGCCCTGGCGGCCTTCCGCAGCGGCACTACACCGCTGCCGAACAACGGCGCCGCGCCCGGCACCGTCGGCTATGTGCAGAACAACTTCCTGGTAACCAACGGCAGCGTCGTAAGGCCCAACACCAAGATCAGTGTGAAGGGCGACCACGTCTTCAACGACAAGCACCGTATCTCCGGCTACTGGGGCTACAATCGCACCTTCGAGAAGCCCAGTTCCAACGGCGTGCCGGACCTGCCCGGCAATTTCGTGAATTACAACGACACCCGCCGGCCCTCGGACGTCTTCCGCGGTAGCTGGGACTGGAATATTTCGCCCACCGTCTTCAACCACTTTTACGGCGGCGGCAACAACTGGAAGGAAAACCACGATCCGCCGCAGGCCACGGTGATTAGTGGCATCAAGTGGAAAGACAAGTACTGCGCCGTCAATGTGGTGGACTGCGACCAGAACCTGGTGAACATGAACTTTTCGAACGGCTACAGCCAATGGGGCGGCCGTGCCAACAATGGCTCGGAAAATTTCATCAAGCAGTTCGCCAACGACGTGACAATCATCAAAGGCAAGCACACCATCAAGTTTGGCGGGCAGGCCATGTATCAGTTCTACAATGGCTTCGGCCGCCAGTGCGTGTCGGGCTGTATGAGCTTCGACTTTAAGCACACCGCCCGGCCCTTGGCCACCGGCGGCATCGACACCAACTTTACGACGGCCGGCGGCAGCCCGATTGCGTCGATGCTGCTCGGCTACGCCAGCAACGGCGTCGCGGAGACGATTCGCTATATTGGGCAGCAATGGCCGTCCTACGCGGGCTTCGTCCAGACTGACTGGCGCGTGAAGCAGAACCTGATGATCAACCTCGGCCTGCGCTGGGAGACGATGTTGCCGCCCACCGGTGAGAACGACAGTTGGAGTGACTTCGACCCCAACAAGCCGAATCCGTACGCCGGGGGGCTTAAGGGCGCTTTAATTTACGCGGGCACCGGCCCGGGCCGTGAAGGTACGCGTTCGCTGGCGGATTCCTACTTCAAGGCCTTCGGCCCCCGCTTTGGCATGGCTTACACGCTGAAGGAAAAGACCGTGATCCGCGCCTCGGCCGGCCTGAGCTACGGCAACATCACCACCGTCACCGGCTCCACCCATCAGCGTGGCTTTACGTTGGGGCTCGATTTCCCGGACAGCACGCAAGGAATCCAACCGTCGTATCTCGCCAAGACCGGTTTGCCGGCCTGGTCAGCGCCGCCATTTATTGACCCCGGCTTTGCCAATCGCGATGCCATGCCTTGGTGGCAGGGCAAAGAGGCGACCACGCCGCCGGCCTTTATCACGTGGAATCTTTCCATCCAGCGCCAACTGTCATCGACGATGGTGATGGAGACCTCCTACAACGCCTCGCTCGGCTCGGGCCTGCAAGCGGGCTTGCTCAATTACAACCAAATCGATCCGAAGTACCTCACCCAATACGGCGCCACTTTGCTGAACTCTTCGATCACTTCGCCGGCAGCCGTGGCGGCGGGCATCCGTCTGCCC
>JBBQQS010000062.1:0-15795 GCA_038215525.1 Bryobacterales bacterium | reverse complement strand
ACTCCGCCGACGAAGGTCGCGCTGGCGCCCGAGGCAGGCACCGCTCTCGCCACCACCGTGTAGGAGCCAAGCGCCGCGTTCGCGGCGATCGCCGGCGAGACGGCGATACCGGAGGCATCGGTGGTAGCGGTATTGACTCCGCCGACGAAGGTCGCGCTGGCGCCCGAGGCAGGCACCGTGAACGTCACCACCACGCCCGGCACCGCATTATTGCCCGCATCGCGCACAATGGCGCGGAGCGGGAGCGCGAAGGTGGCGTTGGCGGAGGCCGTTTGGTTGGCGCCCGCATTGACCGCAATCGAAGCCACCGCGCCGCTGGTGTTCGTGAGATTGAACGTCGCCTGCGTCGCGGCATTAGGCGCGCTGGCGGTAATGGCGTAGGAGCCCACCGTCGCATTGGCCGTCAACGCCTCCGAAGTGGCGACCCCCAGGTTATCCGTGGTGGCCGTGTCCACTCCACCCGCAAAGGTCGCAGTGGCGGGGGAACCAGGCAACACGAAGGTGACCACGACGCCGCTGATGGCGTTTCCGCCGGCATCGCGCACCGTGGCCTTGAGCGGCGACCCGAAGGCCGTGCTCAGCGCCGTGTTCTGGGGCGTACCGGAGGTGGCGGACACCGAAGCCGCCGGACCCACCACGTTGGTGAGCGAGAAAGTCGCCGTGGGCACCAAACCCGATACCGAGGCGACCACCGCGTAGCTTCCGAGGCTCGAGTTGGCGGTAAGGATGTTCGCCGTGGCAATGCCCGATCCGTTGGTGATTGCCGTATTGCCGCCACTGAAAGAGGCCGACGCGCCGCTGCCCGGCACGGCGAAAGCAACCGTAATCCCGGCAATGGGAAGGTCGCTACCATCCTTCACCAGAACGGAGAGCGACGTGCCAAAGGCGGAGCCCACGGCTGCGGATTGGGTACCGCCGAGATTGACGGCTATGCTGTCGGGCTGCTGGGCCGTAATCGTAAGCAGCACGACGCCAGAGGTGGTTTGCGGCGGAGTGCTGCCGTCGCTCACCTGGAAGGTGAGTGCCCGGGCCGCGACGGCCGCGTTGGGTATGCCGGAGACTACCCCGGTCACCGGGTCGAGGCTCAATCCGCCGGGTAGGACGCCATTGGTCAGCGCCCAGGTGTAGGGCGAACGGCCGCCAGTAGCCATGAGCGGCTGCGAGTAGACGAGGCCCACGGAGCCGGCGGTTAGAGTGGAGGTCTGGAGGGACAGAGGTCCCACCACGGTCACCGTCACGGAGGCTGCCGCGATGTTCAGGCCTTCGGCGGTAATGATCGCGGTGCCGGCCGTCAGGCCCGTCACGTTGATCGCCAAGGTGGTGAACTCGCTACCATCCGGGAAGAAGTTAATTGATGGCTGCACCTGCACCACGGCGGGGTCGCTGGAGGTAAGGGTCACCGAGACGCCACCCGCCACCGGCCTCGGGGCCGCCAGCATGAGCAGGAGAATTTGCTGCGAACCCTGATTGACGAAGGGGTTAGAAGTCTGCCAGGAAACCGTCCCGTTGACATTCACTACGCCCGAACCCGTGATGTAAGCTGGGGCCGTCGCGGTGATGGTAGACGGGCCCACGTTCTCGCCGGTAATGATCACCGGGGATGCCGGCGTGGTCTGGCCCGCCGGAATGGTCACCGTGGCCGGCACCGTCACGCGGCCGGGCAGCGAACTTACTAGGTTAATCGTCAAGCCACCGAAAGGCGCGGGGCTCGTGATGCTGATCGGCAAGGGCGCCGTCAGGCCCAAGGGCAAAGCTACCGCCTGGATGTTGATCGCACCCGGCGGCGCCACCGTCACGTTGACCGTGCCGTTCGAAACATCCGGGGCCGTGGCCGTCAGCACTGTGGTGCCGAACGTAACACCCGTCACCACGACATTGGCCGTGGTGTTGCCGGGGGCGAAGGTCACGGTGGCGGGCACGGTGGCGACATTGGGGTCGCTCGACGTGAGCGTAGCGACCAGGCTATTCCCGGTAGAGCTCGACAACGACAAGGTCACGTTCTGCGTGGCCGTGCCGGTGATGTTTACCGCGGCGGGAGTGAAGGTCAGGCTAAACCCGACCAGGGCGTTGGTCGTGGCCGTGGCCAATCCGAACGCCGATGCCGTAATCACGATCGGACCGGCAGCGATGCCATTCAGGCGAGGCTGCAGAATCGGCGTAATCTGCCCGGCATTGAAGAACAAGCTCTCCCGCGAGAACGAAGCCCGGGAGGGGTCGTTGATCGTCAGCGTGACGAACGTGGCTTGCGCCGCGGGCGTCGCTAGCGTAATGGGAAAAGTCTTGAAGTCGCCGGGCGCCACCACGACGCCTTGGGGCAGGATGATATCACCCGCGGAGACCGCGGAGACGGTGACGTTGGCCGTGGTTTGGCCGTAGCCATTCGCCAGCGCTGTAATGAGGGTTCCTCCCGCGCTAACGCCCGTCACCGGAATGAGGGCGGTAACCGAGCCCGCCGGCACGGCAATACTACTGCCCACAGTTGCCACGCTCGAAGTGCTGGAGTTCAGGTTCACCACCAAACCGCCCGCGGGAGCGGCCACGGAAAGGGTGAGCGTCAGGTTCTGAGTCGCCGTACCCGTGATGGCCAACGGCGAAGGAGTAAGCGTCATCGAAGCGCCGCCGCCGCTGCCGACGCCGATGGTCAGCGTCAACTGCACGGTTAAGCTTTGCGGCGTCGGAACGCTGCTATCGGTGAGGCGGAACGTGAGCGGCGTGGCGGACACCGCGGTGGTCGGCGTGCCCGAGATGGTGCCAGTGGCCGAATTGAGCGACAAGCCGCCTGGCAGCGTGCCGGCGATCAGAATCCAGGATCGCGGGGCCGTGCCGCCGGCGCCTTGCAAAGTCTGCGCATAGGGCGTCCCGACCGTGCCGTTCGGCAACGAATTCGTGTTGATCGTCAGCGGACCGCCAACCGTAATAGTCATCTGGTCGACCGGAATGTTGATACCGCTCGAGGAGATGATCGCCGTGCCGGGCGCCTGGGCGTTGATTACCACGGCGATAATCGTGAATTCGCTGCCGTCGGGGTAGGCGGTGACGAAGTCACGAATCGTGGCCACAGCGGGATTGCTCGACGTGAAGTCGATGCGGACCCCGGTATCGCCGGGAAACGGCGGCTGGCCGGGAGCCGAGGCACCCAAGTCAAGGAAGGCAACCCTACTTTGACCGGGCGAAAGCTCCATGCTGCGCAACTGCCAAGTGGCCGTCGTGCCCACCTTCACCACGCCCACGCCCGGCAGGTATCCCGGAGCGGAGGCGGTGATGTTGACGTCACCCACGTTCTCACCCAGCAACTGAGCCGTAGCCGTGCTGAGGCCGGGGCCGATGAAGATCGACGCCGGCACGATCACCTTGCTGTTATCCGCACTGGTGATCGTCACCGTCACTCCGAAGATGCCCGCCGGGGACGGCAAGGTGATCGGGAAGGCGACAAATTTACCTAAAGATACGACGCTGAGGGCGGGGACCGAGATGACGTTCGGCGCGGTGACCGTGGCCGTGGCCGTCGTGGACGCGATGTTCGGCGCCACGGCCGTGATGATCGACGTCCCCGGCGCGACTCCGGTAACCGGGACATTGGCACTGGTCGCGCCGGCGGCGAAGACCACCGTGCTATTCACTGCCGCCACACCTGGCGTAGCCGAGCTGAGGTTCACCGTCAGGTTCGTCGGTGTGGCGCTCGACAGCGTCAGGTTTAAGTTCTGGGTCCCCGTACCGGTGATCGCCACCGTATTCGGCGCGAAGGACAGCGTGTAGCCGACCCGGACATTGGTGGCGGCAGCCGTCAGGCCGCTGCCTGACGCGCTCACCGTCACCGTGCCTTCGGCCACACCGGTAACATTGGGCTGCGAGGTCGGCGTGGTCTGTCCGGCGTTGAAGAAGATCGTCGGAGGCGAGATCGTCAGCTTCGATCCATCCCCACTCGAGAGCGTGACCGTGGTGGCCGCCACGGCGGCATTGGCCAAGGTGACCGGGAAGGGCTTAGTCTGTCCCGGCCCGACAATGAAGTTGGCCGGCAGGTTGATGGTGCCTGCGGCGGCAACCGTGACGGCCGAAGACGCCTGTCCTTGGCCCGAGGAACTCGCCGTAATGGTGGCCGACCCGGCAGTGCTGCCGGTTACGGCAAAACTGGCGGTGGTGGCGCCCTGGGGCACGGTGACCGACACGGCAACCGAGGCGACGCTGGCGTCGCTCGAAACCAGGCTTACCAGCTTGCCGCCAAAGGGCGCGGCCGCGGGCAGCGTCACCGTGAGGTTCTGCGTCGAGCCCACCGTGACATTCAACGTGGCGGGGCTCAGCGTGATGTTGCCGCTGGCATTCACTTGAACGGACTGTGTGGCCGTGTTGAAGTTCGGCGCCGTGGCGGTGATATTGGCGCTGCCCGCGCCGACACCGCTGATCTGCGGCTGAACGGGCGGCTGCGTCTGGCCCGCGAGCACCGTGACGGTGGCGGGAGAGATGGTGACCCTGGACGGGTCGCCGCTCGAAAGGCTGACGATCACGCCTCCCGGACCAGCCGAGGTGGACAAGGTGATGGGATAGGCGATCGACTGGCCCACATTGACTGCCGCGCCAACCGGCAACGCGATGGTGCCGTTGCCGCCGCCCGCACCCGGCACCGTGATGGTGATCGTGGCCGGCGTGATGTTCGGAACGCCCGTGCTCGCCGTGATGGTCGTCGTGCCTGGCGTCAAACCAGTCACCTGGAAGTTCACGCCACCCGAGTTCTGGGCAATATTCGTCCCGAAGGGGCCCTGCAAAACAGCGCCATTCGAGTAGGTAAATGTCACCGGTACGCCGCCCGTGGGCGCCACGACCGAAAGCGAAAGCTGAAGCGATTGCGCGGCTCCCGCAGTGATGGTGAGGTTCGACTGGGCGAAGCTCAAGGCCGCGCCAATCGTCACGATGCCGGTGCCCGGCCCAAAGCCGTTGGCCGTGGCCGTGATAGTCGCGCTACCGAAGCTGACGCCGTTCACGCTCGGCGGCACGGCCGCTTGCGTTTGTCCGGTGAAGATCGTCACCGTCGACTGGCTCAGCGTGGCCTTCGACGGATCGCTGCTCGCGAGCGCAATCGTCGTGTTGGTTGAAGCCGGGACGGGCAAGGTCACCAAGAGCGGCGCGGACTGGCCGGGCGAAACCGTGACGTTCGAAACCAGGATCACTCCAGAGTTCGTGATCGTCACCGTGGCCGAACCGGACGTAATCCCAGCCACCGAAGCGGTAATGACGGAGGCACCGGGCACCAGGCCCGCCACCGGCACTTGCACCGACGTGGCGCCGGCGCCGATCACCACCGTGGGCGGCACCGAGGCGTTAGCCCCGTTGCTGGAACTGAGGTTGACGGTGAGGCCGCCGGCCGGCGCTGGGCCGGACACGGTGAGGCTCAAGTTCTGCGAGGATCCGCTCGGGAAGGAGATCGTCGCCGGCGACAGCGTGAAGAACGCCGTCACGTTCACCGTCTGCGTGGCCGAGTTAAAGCCGGCGGCCGAAGCGGTAATCGTCGAAGATCCGGGGCCCGCGCCGGTCATGGTGGGTTGCACTGACGGCGTGGCCGAACCGGCCGCAATAAATACACTGCTCGTCGAGAGCGATACCGACGAATTGCTCGACGTGAGATTGACGTTGACACCACCCGACGGCGCGACCGAAGAGAGTGTCACTTGGACGGGGACCGTCTGGCCCAGCGTCAGCGTGGTGCTCGGCGGCATCTGCACACTGCCCAGGTTCGACACCGTCACGTTCGCTGTCGCGGCGAGAATATTGGCGATCGTGGGCGATGCGGTGATAATGGTGGAGCCGGAACTGACACCGGTAACGGGCACCGACACCGACGTGGCGTTTTGCAGAATCGTCACCGAGGCGGGCACTGTGGCCGCCTGAGTGTTGCTCGACAGCAGGTTCACCGTCAAATTGCTGGGGGACGGACCCGACAGAGTCAAGGTGAGGCTCTGTTGCGCGCCCGCGCTCAAATTGAGAGCCGAGGGCGTGAACGACAAGGCCGAGCCCACCACCACCACCGACGAATCGCCGGTGAAACCGGCCGCCGTCGCCGTGATCGTGGAACTGCCGAAGGCCACGCCCGTAACGGTGGCGGGGATAGCGGGCGCGGTGTTCCCGGCGGGAATCGTCACCGTGTTGCTCACCACCACGTTCGATACACTGCTGGTGAGCGTGATGATGACGCCACCGGAGGGGGCGGGGCTTGCCAGAGAAACGGCGATCGGTTTTGTTTCGCCAGGGCCGACCGTCACGTTCTTTTCCACCGCCACTTGCCCCAACAACGCGGCGTTCACCGTCGTGCTGCCACTCGAGTAACCGCTCGCACTAGCGGTAATGTTGGTCGTGCCAGCGGCCAAGCCCGTAACGGTAAACGTACCGGTCATACCGCCGGGTGCAATCTGGACTGGTACGTTGCCCAGACTGACAATGCCGCCGGGTGTGGCGTTCACATTCACCGAAACGCCGCTTGCGAGCGCCGGCGCACTCAAAGTGACGGTGCCATTGATCGTCCGCGTCAGGCCGACCGTCCCATTGGCCAGGCTCACCGCAATCGTGGGCGTGCCCACATTCACGATCGCGGTGCCCGGCCGGAACCCCTGCGCCGTGGCCGTAACGGTGGAGGTACCGTTGGCCCCCGGCGTCACGAGGAAAGTCGCCGTGGTGGCGCCTGCGCCCACCAGAACATTCACTGGAACAGTGGCGACCGAGGGCGAGGCGCTATTCAGGTTCACCAACTGTCCAACGGGTCCGGCGGCAGTGCTGAGCGTGACGGTGAGGGAGGCGGCGCCGCCCAGCAGGCTCAGCGGATCGGGCGAGAGCGTAATCGTGTTCGAACTGGCCGTAATCGTCACCGTGGCGGGGACGCTCGAAGTCAGCACGTCGCTCACAATCAACTGCACCACATAGGTGCCGGCCAAGTCCGGAACAAACGTGGGCGTAGCGCTGGTGGCGGCCTGCAAGGTGGCGGTGCTGCCGGCGGGGCGGCTCGAAAAGCTCCAAGCGTAAGTGATCGCGTCGCCATCGGCGTCCGAAGAGAAACTGCCGTTTAAGGCGACGACAGAGTTGACGGCCGCGGTCTGGTTGGCGCCCGCGTTGGCGACGGGAGCCGTATTCGTGGTGGTGATGGTGACCGTGGACGGCAAGCTATTTTCGAAGCCGTTATTGACGATCAACTGCGCCACGTAATTGCCCACTAAGTCGGCGGTAAAGGTGGGCGTCCGGCTGGTGAGGCTCGATAGCGCGGCATTGCTATTCGGCGGCCGAGTGGTAAGGGACCACAAGTAAGTCAGCGGCCGGGACTGCGGATCGGTGCCGCTGCCATTGAGTTGTACGGTCGAGCTATGACGGACGGTCTGATTGGGGCCGGCATTGGCCGTGGGAGCGAGCGACCCGGTAGTGGTAATCGAAACGGTGGCGGGTAAGCTATTCACCTGGCCGTCGTTGACAATCAATTGCGCCACGTAAGTTCCCGGCAAATCTACCGTGAAGCTGGGGTTGACGATAGACGCGCTATTGAGGGCGGCCGCGCTGCCGCTCGGCTTCGTCGTCAAGCTCCAGGCGTAAGTCAGCGGGTTACCGTCGACGTCGGTGGATCCGGCGCCACTCAACTGCACGAATGCCCCGATACTCACCGATTGGGCGGAGCCGGCATTGGCCACCGGAGCCGTATTTTGCGTCGTGATCGTCACGTTGGCAGGCATGCTGTTATTGCCCTTGCCGTCGTTCACCACCAAGCGGGCAATGTAAGTGCCATTGCGGTCGGCAATAAAAGTGGGCATGACGGTGTTGAAGTTCGAAAGCGACGCGTTACTGCCCGCTGGGCGAGTGGTGAGGGTCCAGGAGAAACTTAGAGCATCGCCGTCGACATCGGACGAAGCGCTGCCGTTCAGCATCACTTGCGCGCCCGGCGCCACGGTTTGATTGGGGCCTGCATTGGCCACCGGCGGCGAGTTTCCGGTCGTCACCGTCATCACCGAGACGTCGGAACCGGCAGAGTTGGTCACCGTTAATTGCACAATCCAAACGCCACCCGTCACGTCGGCGACAAAATTGCCCATTACGTCCCAGGAGTTTTGGAGCCGGGCGGAGGAACCGGGGGGGCGGGATAGGAAAGTCCAGTTATAGTTTAGAAAGCCGGCGCCGGCTGGGTTGCTGGATCCGCTGCCATTGAGCAGAACGGTCTGCCCGACCGCTACCGTTTGGTTGGGCCCCGCATTGGCGAATGGGGCGTTAAAGGTCCATTGGAGCTGGCTGTAGTCAATCGGTACGGAAGTATTCACGAATAGACGGAAGGTATCCAGGCTCGGCACCTGACTCACGGCGGGCACGGGAGAAAAGTGTAAGTTCTGCGCGCCAGGCACCGTCTGCAGGTTGGCGACCGGCGAACTTACGGTCGCGGTAACCACACTTCGGGCGCCCCCGGTATTGACGAGGTCCGCCGCCAATGTGTAGTACGACTGAGTGGAATTTACTCGTTCTGCACTAATCA
Organism: Bryobacterales bacterium; assembly: GCA_038215525.1. Lineage (GTDB taxonomy): Bacteria > Acidobacteriota > Terriglobia > Bryobacterales > Bryobacteraceae > JALHNI01. Next base: position 7,307 of record JBBQQS010000062.1, on the reverse strand, counting down.
ACCGGTAATTCGTTACCGATAGCTGAGCAAAGGCCGAAGCCGGGACAAACACCGACAGGGCGGCCAAAGCCGCGACAGAATAGACGAGCCGCATGAAGATCCTCCGAAGATCAGACTGTAAATTAGATATCGTTTTGGCCAAAGGCGTTTACTGGAACCGGCGAGGATGCAGTAAATTGATTCCGGCTGTTAGCGGGCGGCCCTCACCGTCCGTTTCGGAATTCGTTACCTCGTCCGCCAGGAACGCGTCCAGGCTTGACTTACATGATGGTTTCCCGGTGCGGCTGCGCACCGGGATTGGCGAGGCACACCCGTCCCTCATCGGACGGTGACCCATGATTGTTTTCCGTTTTACCCGTGGATAAGTGGCGCCACGCAACGGATGCATGGCGCCATGAACAATATGCGAAGCGAACGATCGGACTTTAACTTACTTCTTCGGCGCGGCAGTAATGCTGAGTTCTTCTTCGATCAATTCCTTGATCCGTTCGTAGGTCGCGGCGCCGCTGATGGCCCGGCCGTTGACAAAGAAGCTCGGCGTACCCTGAACACCCATCGTCTGCGCTTCATTGAGCGAGTTTTTGACGATATCCGCCTTGGAGTCGGAATCGAGGCACTTATCGAAAGCGGCTCCATCCAACTTCAGGTCTCGGGCATATTCCTTTAGCGAAGAGACTTCGAGGGCCTTCTTCGTCGCCAGGATGTCGTGCATCTCCCAATACTTGCCCTGAGCGGCCGCGCAGTGCGTCGCTTCTGCGGCCTTCTGGGCATTCGCGTGCATCGGCAGTGGTACGTCTTTGTAGACAAAAGCTAACTTACCCTTGTATTCGGCTTCGATCTTTTGCAACGTCGGCTGGATCTGGACACAGTACGGGCATTCGAAGTCGGCGTATTCCACCAAGGTGACCGGCGCATTCTTCGGCCCACGCATCGGCGCGTCCTTCAACGACAGGTTGGCGCGGGGCGGAGAGAGCATCAACATGATGTTGGCTTCCGATTTGAGCGACAAAAGATAAGCCGCCTTGATCTTGCCCATGCGGCGCTGGCGCAGAGCGTCGACGATCTTACCCTTCACCGATTCATAGCTTTCCTGGGTATCCACACCCTCAAAATAGACTTTCAAGGCTTCTTCGGACGGATCGGCGGCCACTTTGCTGCTTACATGCTTCTCAAGCAGTTTCTCGACCGTAACACTTTCCTTTTTCGCGGCGCGCTCCAATAAGTACTGTTCGATAAAATCGTCCATGGCCTTCCGCTCGGCCTCGTGATAGGTGTTGCGCGCCTGGAACAAACGGGCGCGGTAGCGCTCTTCGAACTCCGTGCGCGTCAACTTCACGCCGTCAATGTCCGCCAGGGCGCCGCTACGGGCATCGCTGGCCTTTTCCGCGGCCTGCACAGCGGCACCCGCATACATCAAACCGATGATAAAAAATGAAGTAGAGAATAAAGCTTTCATATTGTTTTTTGACCTCTCAAACTTACGCTACGGATCTTTCTGAACCGTAGGGCCCGCCGCGGCTCTTTCGCGGGATCTACACGATTGCGGGTAACTGGGACGCCTCCTTTCGGGCGACGCCCCAATTACCCCCTTTCACTGACTGACTACACTAACCGACCCACCTCAATTAGAGGCGGCCGGCGCCCAAGCCACCGAGGCGGCAGGTGCGGCAGATGCCGAAGCCGCTGCCGTTGGCATTGATGAAGTTGCAGAGCGAACGCAGGCGCTCCAACTCACCGATACCGACGAAAGCGCCCTCAGCGGCACCGCTCAGGGTCGCGGTGCTGAAAGCGGTCTCGGTCACGACAGCGGCCGAACCGGCGGCGGCGCCGGCGTGAACCGTCGTGCCCCAGGCCAACATGCCGGAGGTGAGCTGGCCGGGGTTAGCGGCCGAGCTGGAGCAGCTGCCACCCACGGGAACCGTGGCGAGCAACTTCACCACGATCGACGTCGGAACGGCCGGGGTGAGCGTGTTGCTGATCAGGTCCTGGCGAGCCGAAAGCGACACGAGGCCGTTCGGGGTCACCGGGCAAGAGCAGCAGGAGATCATCTGTTCGTCGGGCGAGAACGCGTACACGTTGACGCAGATCGCGCCCGTCGTGCCAGCAGACGTACCGGCGGCCAGGCCAGCGCCGCGGGCGCCGGAGTTGGTGATGTTGATCACGGAATCACCCACGTTCAGGTTCGAAGCATAACGAACCTGGTACGGGGTATCCACCGTGATGTTGGGCTGAGCGAACGCGACCACCGTCAAGGCGAGGGACGCGAGAATGGTATTGCGGAGAGATTGCAACTGCATGTTATTAAGGTTTCCTTCGATAAAATAAAACGCCACACGCTAAGTTATTCGATTCGGGATCTGCTTGTGCGGCATAAACAGACCCAAAGCTTTTAAAACCCACTAACCCAGCCTAGTACCTTACTTCCGTCTACACCCCCTGGGGCTCCAGGAAAGTGCTTAGAACTATATTGTCAGGCTACTAAGCAAAATCGACAAGTAGAATCGGACCTTAGAAGAAGATCCGCGTTACCGCTTACAAACGGCCCGCGCCTAAACCACCTAGGCGGCAAGTCCGGCAGATACCGAAACCGCTACCATTGGCATTGATAAAGTTGCAGAGCGCTGTCAAACGGTTCAACTCACCGGTGCTCAGGCTCGCGGGGGCGAACTGAGTTTCGGTGATGGCGGGATCGCTACCAGCGGCGGCGGCGGCGTGAACCGTCGTGCCGTAGGCCAGCATTCCCTGAGACAAACCAACCGGGTTAGCGGCCGAGCTGGAACAGCTGCCGCCCTGCGGAATGGAGGCGAGCAACTTCACCACGATTGACGTGGGGACGGCCGGGGTGAGGGTGTTGCTGATCAGGTCCTGGCGAGCCGAAAGCGACACGAGGCCGTTCGGGGTTACCGGGCAGGAGCAGCAGGAGATCATCTGTTCGTCGGGCGAGAACGCGTACACGTTGACGCAGATCGCGCCCGTCGTGCCAGCGGACGTTCCGGCGGCCAGGCCAGCGCCGCGGGCGCCGGAATTGGTGATGTTGATCACGGAATCACCCACGTTCAGGTTAGACGCATAGCGCACCTGAAAGAAGTTATCATGCGTGACGTTGGGCTGAGCAAACGCGGCCATCGACAAAGCGAAGGTCGCGAGGAGAACACTGCGCAAAGAGTGCAGGGACATTAGGACTTTACCTCCAGATTAAGACTGAATGAAACGAATGACCACACGCGGACGGACTACCTTTAACGCCAACCCCGTGTGGCTGGAGGGGTGACGCCAAAGCTTGTATAAAACTGTGGGGAAAAGAGTGGCAGAAAGCCAGCTGGGCTGCCTGGTGAGCGGAGCTGACACCTGGGCAACCCTTTGGCGTTCAACGAGGCGCGTGTTAGAGTCGGCCGGCGCCCAAACCGCCCAAGCGGCAGGTGCGGCAGATACCGAAGCCGCTGCCGTTTGCATTGATGAAGTTGCACAGCGAACGGAGGCGCTCGAGTTCGCCAATGCCGAGGAAGGCAGCGCCGTCGATGCCGCTCAAAGTGGCGTTGCTGAAGGCGGTCTCGGTGACGGCGGCGGCCGAACCAGCGGCGGCGCCGGCGTGAACCGTCGTGCCCCAGGCCAGCATGCCGGTGGTCAAGGGGCCAGGGTTAGCCGCGGAACTCGAGCAGCTGCCGCCCTGCGGAATCGTGGCGAGCAATTTGATGACAATCGAAGTGGGAACTGCCGGGGTAAGCGTATTGCTGATCAGATCCTGGCGGGCCGAGAGCGAAACCAAACCATTCGGCGTCACCGGGCAGGAGCAACAGGAAATCATCTGTTCGTCAGGCGAGAAGGCGTACACGTTGACGCAGATCGCGCCCGTCGTGCCAGCCGAAGTGCCAGCGGCCAAACCAGCGCCGCGCGAGCCGGAGTTGGTGATGTTCACCACCGAATCGCCGATATTCAGGTTGGACGCGTACCGGACCTGAAAAGGGGAGTCGACCGTGATGTTCGGCTGAGCGAACGCGGTCACCGAGAGAGCCAAAGACGCGAAAATCGTAGCGCGTAAAGTATTCAAAAACATAATAAAATTACCTCCGAATTATTTTTCTATCAACCACAGCTTTTTCTTATTCGGCTCGCCCCTGTGGTACATGCGAGCTGAAGCAACTAACTCCTCAATGAGGCCAATGAGGTGGAGGCAACTGACTGATTGGCCGTCTTCTACCTCGCTCTTCCGAGAGGGGAAGAAGACGGCCAATTGGCTCACGAACAGCTACCCACCGCGAACACAAACTAACTAAAACCACTTACAAACGGCCCGCACCCAAGCCACCTAGGCGGCAGGAACGGCAGATGCCGAAACCGCTACCATTGGCGTTGATGAAATTGCAGAGCGATTGCAAACGGCCAAACTCACCTCCACTCAGAGATGCCGGAGAGAATTTGGTTTCGGTTACCGCAGGGTCACCGCCAGCCACCGCCGCGGCGTGGACCGTCGTGCCATAGGCCAACATCCCCTGAACGAATGGCGTCGCCGACGGGTTTGCCGCCGAACTCGCACAGCTGCCCGCGTTCGGGGCGGTCGCCAGCAACTTCACCACGATCGACGTCGGAACGGCCGGCGTGAGCGTGTTGCTGATCAGGTCCTGGCGAGCCGAAAGCGACACGAGGCCGTTCGGCGTCACCGGGCAAGAGCAGCAAGAGATCATCTGCTCGTCGGGCGAGAACGCATATACGTTCACGCAGATCGCACCCGTGGTCCCCGCGCTGGTACCAGCCGCTAGGCCAGCGCCAAGCGCTCCCGAGTTCGTAATGTTGATCACCGAGTCGCCCACGTTCAGGTTAGACGCATAGCGAACCTGAAAGAAAGTATCCTCAGTGCCATTCGGTTGCGCGAAGGCCCCGGCAGCCAGTGCAAAAGCCGCCAAAACGGTGCCGCGGAAAAAATTCATTGACATGCTACCTCCCAGTAGATTTCAAAAAAGCCACGCCTAACAACTCCAAGGAGCTACCCGCGTGGCCACGGAAACACCCCGAGGGCGTGCTGGGTGGCCGCGAACCGGCCACCCACCGCACTACCAACCGAACGGGACCTTAGAGACGACCCGCACCCAAACCACCAAGGCGGCAGGAACGGCAGATACCGAAACCGCTACCATTGGCGTTGATGAAGTTGCAGAGCGAACGGAGACGCTCCAACTCACCGATACCGACGAACGCGCTCTCACCGCCACCGCTCAGGGTCGCCGGGCTGAACGCGGTCTCGGTCACTACCGGAGCCGAACCCGTGGTCGCGCCGGCGTGAACCGTCGTGCCCCAGGCCAACATACCGGAGGTCAAATCGCCGGTGACCGCCGCGGAGCTGGCGCAGCTGTTGCCGCCGATCGGCACCGTAGCCAACAACTTCACCACGATCGACGTCGGCACGGCCGGCGTAAGGGTGTTGCTGATAAGATCCTGGCGCGCCGACAAGGATACCAGTCCGTTCGGAGTCACCGGGCAGGAGCAGCAGGAAATCATCTGTTCGTCAGGCGAAAACGCGTATACGTTTACGCAAATCGCTCCCGTCGTACCCGCACTGGTGCCAGCAGGTAACCCAGCGCCACGCGCGCCGGAGTTGGTGATGTTGATCACGGAATCACCCACATTCAAGTTCGAAGCATAACGAACCTGATACGGGGTATCCACCGTGACGTTTGGTTGGGCAAAAGCAACCACCGAAAGCGCGAAGGACGCGATTAGAGTGGTGCGAAAAGTGGTCAAGGACATGTAAACTACCTCCGGCTAAACATTATCACTGGCTGGGGGTAAGTGCAACACCCTACGGCCTAATTTGTACCCCGCTTCGCTATTTCGGTACTACCAGCTCTACACGCGTATAGGGGTACTAACCTTCCCCAGTTCATGGTTCTAGTAAGCTGACTTACAGTCGCCTATTGACAACACCATTGGGTTGCGGTTCCCCCACATCGCGGACTGAAATCACTGCTCATGGAATCATCTAGTTATACAAAAAAATCACATTGTTCTTGAAGATGACTTTCGATACAGTACGTACTGTGGTACGTACTCCCAACTCCCCTCATCCTATCCCCACCCGGCACCAGTCAATCTCAATTGACTCACCTCGCCGATTTCCCTAAACTATAGATGTTGCCCACTATTCCCGACGGCGATCTCCTGCTCCTTGGATGGTGATTCGCCTGCTCTTCTCCGGATCCCGCTGCGGAATCCTCCCCTGGGCCTACTGGAATCTTTGAGATCCGCCGATAGTCCGACTATCTCGGGGTCTTGTCGGGTGATACGTGTGCCCGGGTGAGTATGGATAGAAGGTCTAGAGTTTCGTGGTGCGAAAACGGAGGTGCTCTAAGCATGCGAATGCAACTTATCCCAATGGCCGGTGAGCGAGGGGGACTGTCCCGGCTACTGCTTTGGACCGTCCTGCTGCTGGCAATCCCCATGATTTCGCGGCTGGATGCCGCCTTCATTGCTCCCTACGCGCCCGGAAACTTCAGCCTCACCAATACAAATGCTGACGGCTTCATCGAGTTCAGACTCGACGGATCTCTGGTAATCACCGGAGGCAACACGGGCAGCGGACTCGACGGTAGTACGAACCTGCTGGTTTCCTCCGCGGGCAACGGCATGGTCTCCTTCAATTTCGCCTACTTTACGCTGGACGACGTGCTGGCCGAAGTGGCCGGATACATGGTCGGGGGCACTTTCACCCAACTCGCCGACCGCAACGGCGCTGCCGGTCCCGTCAGCTTCAGTGTCACGTCCGGGCAGACATTTGGCTTTCGCATTGACACGGCTGACAACCAAGGTGAGCCAGGCTACTTGACCATCACCAACTTCCAGGCACCCTCCGGCCCCGGTGGTCCGCCGGTGCCCGAGCCCTCCACCTGGCTGGCCGGATTGGCTGGATTGGCGCTTCTCCTTCGCCAGAAGATGCAAGGAGTCAGATCATGAAAACGCACCGCTTCGCACTCGTGGGCGCACTCCTCTCGCTAGGATCCCTGTTTGCCCAAACATCGCAGATCAACTACGGCGGCACCAACGTTACGGGTCAATTCGTCCTCGTCCGCTCAGTAAACCCTTCTCAACTGGGCGCCAGCCGGACCCTCTCGGTCCGCCCGGCCGCGGACTCCGCGGCCGACTCAGACCCCGTCCAGCCCGCCGCCAACGCTGAGGTCTTCGAGGAAATGCCCCGCATTCTGCGCCGTCTGCGACCTCCCCAGGACCAGGCGTCGACCGCCGACGCCATCAAGGGTGCGCTCGGTTCGGCCCGCTTCGCCAACGGCCTGCCCACCGTCACCGGCCTGCCGATCACT
>JBBQQS010000061.1:0-15943 GCA_038215525.1 Bryobacterales bacterium | reverse complement strand
GTGGGACTCGGGCGGGCATGACGATCTTAAAAGAAATCGTTCAACCTGAGAACTGGAGTCTCCTTCAGCTGGTTTGCAAATTCGTGGACCTTTTCGGCGAGTTGAATTGCGCAGTCCAGGAAGCAACACAGGTGGACCTCGACGGCGCCACACGCGAGATCTGCACCTAGCTCGCCAATTTATCTCAACCGAGGCCCAGCCGAAGACCTGATCCTCCAGGGGCCCAACGACAACGAAATCTTAGCCAAGCACTTGACCCGAGGCCCGCCAGCACTTTCCAAGTTGCGTCATACTGGGGGCATGGTGAAATCAGTAGAAGGCGTCTATCGCAACGGCAAAGTCGAATTGATCGAGCCGATTACGGAAGCTGAAGGTTCGCGGGTAATTGTCACTTGGATGCCGGCCACCTATTCAGTGCAGCTCTCTGAACTAGGAATCGGCGAAGCTCAAGCCGCCGACCTCCGTCATCGCTTCGCCACCTTCGCCGAGGATTGGGATCGTCCTGAGATGGATGTCTATGATCAACTGCCGCCGCGGTGACGTGGTCTTAGCCGCCTTTCCGAACTCAAACTTGCGGACCGCCAAGCGCCGACCGGCCTTAGTTGTTCAAGCGGATTATCCGCCCACCGACCTTCCGCAAACCATTGTCGCGATGATCTCAAGCAACATGGCTCGCGCAGGGTACCCGCAAAGAATATCGATCATTGCGGGAACAGAGTCTTCTCGGCACGCGGGACTCTTGCTGGATTCCGTCATCATGACCGACAACCTCACTACGATCCGTGAAGAGGAGATTTATCAGGTGATTGGTCGTTTCGACGATCTCGAATCCCTTAACTTCACCCTGCGAGTGACCCTGGGCCTCTAAAGACATCAACAACCGGTGCGAATGGTTCAGCGATAGTGCTTCGTCAACCGACCCGACTTGGTATCAATACCTTCTTCACTGAGCGCTTTGCGAGCACTGGCCTGGGTTTTTGTCACGCGGGCGGTGATCACTTTCGCCGCCGCGCGAAACCGCTTAAGATCCTGCTGCGATTTGAAGTCCTTCGTCTTCGCGGCTTTTTTTGTTGACGCGCATCGTCTTATTCCCCCGCCTTCTTCTTCGCCCGCTCCCCTAGCTTATAGATGACCTCGCCCTTGCTCTGCTTCCCCAACTCCTCGCGAATCACCACCCGGATCGCTTCCTGATCCGTCCGCAGCAAATGATTCTTCTCGCGCATCTCCTCGATCTCGCGCTTTAAGTCGACGTTCGCCTTCTCCGACGCCTGCACGCGCGACCACTTCGCCTGAAAGGCCGGCAAGCCTTGGGGCCCCTTAAAGAAAAGGAGCAGAAAAGCCACCGCCATCAGGGCAAACGTACTATAACCGAGGCGTCGAATCATCAATGGGTTGGGGGAGGACAGCATAGCTTTTCTATTTTATACCCATACTTTCCGCGCGCGCCCATGGTGATTTTCGACAAAGTCAATCTTTTCCGCCAAACGAGTACTGTTAGCACTAGTCCAACGGCTCGGCGCGCCCGGTCGATTTCCTGATATGATCCATCCTTCATGGCCACGCCGACATTGACTGCCCGCCCGTCCACCGTCCGTTACTGGGTGGTGGTCTTCGCGATCACGCTGAGCGTGATCACCTATATTGACCGCGTCTGCATATCGCTCGCCGCCCCGGCCATTACCAAGGACCTCCAACTCACCGACAAAGAGATGGGCTGGGCGCTGTCGCTCTTCGGGATCGCCTACGCGGCGTTCGAAATTCCTGGCGGCTGGCTAGGCGACAAACTGGGCGCCCGCAGCGTACTGATGCGCATTGTGGTCTGGTGGAGCTTCTTCACCGCCGCCACGGCCTTCGCCTGGAATGCGATGTCGCTGTGGGTGATCCGCTTTCTGTTTGGCGCGGGCGAAGCTGGCTGCTTCCCGAATATCACCAAGGCTTACACCACCTGGCTGCCGGCCCATGAACGGGTTCGCGCCCAGGGCATCACCTGGATGAGCGCTCGTTGGGGAGGCGCCTTTACGCCCCCGCTGCTCGGCGTCATCATGGGCGCGCTCGATTGGCGCATGGCCTTCATCATCTTCGGCGCCTTAGGTGTCGTCTGGGCCATCTTCTTTTATCGCTGGTTCCGCGATAACCCGAAGGATAAGCCGGAAGTGAACGCCGGCGAGCTAAAACTCCTGGAAGAGGCCGCGCAAAATGCCACCGGCCATGGTTCCGTACCTTGGGGCAAGTTAGTCACCTCCGGCACCGTCTGGTTGCTCTGGCTCCAATATTTCTGTGTGTCTTACGGCTGGTATTTCTATATCACCTGGCTGCCGACTTATTTACAGCGCGAACGGGGCATGGACTTTAAGAAAAGCGCTATTTACTCTGGCCTGCCACTCTTTCTGGGCGGCATTGGCTGCATGCTCGCCGGCTTCTACTTGATTCCGCGCCTCACCCGCATCCTCGGCAGTGAGAACAAGGCCCGCCGCTATGTCAGCGCCTTTGGCTGCGCGCTGGCCGGGGGCCTGCTCATCCTCTCCACCAGACTGCAGGACCCCATCACCGCCCTGGTAACCATCAGCTTCGCCAGCTTTGCCAACGACCTCCAAATGCCCGCCAGCTGGGGCACCTGCATGAGCCTCGGCGGCAAATACGCCGGCACGCTCTCCGGCTCCATGAACATGATGGGCAACCTCGGCGGTGCTCTTCTGCCCATCGCCATCCCCTACATCCTCAAATGGTGCACTGACAGTGGTCTCGACGCCATTAAGTGGGACATGACTTTCTACGTCTCGGCCGCCATGTACGCCGTGGCCACGCTCGCGTGGCTCCTCATCGACACCACCAAGCCCATCGACCAAAAGTAAGTGGGTATATCATTGTCGAGTAGCCCATGCAACGCCGTAACTTCGTAGCTCTCTCCGCTTTGCCTCTAGCCGCCCAGCAGGCCCCGTCCTTCATCCAGGACGGCGAAGCCCACGGCGACCCGCCATTCATGCAGGAGCCCGGCTGGATGCCCCTGCTCAATGGCCATGACCTTTCCGGCTGGGTCGCGCAAGACCAGAAGCCCCACGACTGGTTCACCACCAAAGTCGTCCGCTTCGAGCGTCTGCTCGGCCCCACGAGGCTCGGCGGCGCGAAAGGCGAATCCGGCACCATCCTCAACGGCCCCACCGGCCGCACCGCCAACTTCGTCACCGCCGCTAAGCACGGCGACATTGAGCTCTATCTCGAGTTCATGGTCTCCAAAGGCTCCAACTCCGGCGTCTATCTGCAGGGACTTTACGAAATTCAGGTCTTCGATTCCTACGGCTCCACCGAGTCCTTGCAGTCCTCCGACGCCGGCGGCATCTACCATCGCTGGATCAATGAGCAAGGCGTCGGCGGCTCGGCTCCGCTCCGCAACGCCGCCCGTCGCCCCGGCGAATGGCAGAGTTATCAGGCTTGGTTCCGCGCCCCTCGCTTCGATGCCTCGGGCAAGAAGACGGAAAACGCCAAGTTCCTGCGTGTCCTCCACAATGGCCTGTTGGTGCAGGAAGACGTCGAGTGCGAAGGCCCCACGCGCTCCGCTATGTCGCATCTTGAAGCTCCCGAAAATCCCCTGATGCTCCAAGGCGACCATGGCCCCGTCGCGTATCGTAACCTCTTCTGGCGGCCCCTGCGCCCCCTCATCTCCCGGTAAACCAAACATGCAACGACGCACCTTCCTCGCTCTCGCGGGCACTGGCCTGGCGCAAGCCCCGAAACGGCCCAACACCCTCTTCATCCTCATCGACGACCTTCGCTACGACGCGCCCAGTTGCCTCGGCCACCCTTGGCTCAAAACGCCCCACATCGATCGCCTCGCCAAAGAAGGCGTCATCTTTCGCAATGCGTTCGTCACCACGCCCCTCTGCTCGCCCAGCCGCGCCAGCTTTATGTCCGGCCGCTGGGTAAATTCGCACGGCATCAAGAGCAATGGGGACAACGCCGCCCTCAGCCACAAGCTGGTCTCGTTCTCTGCCCTTCAACAAAAGGCCGGTTATGAGACCGCCTACATCGGCAAGCTCCACATGGGCAACGACGATTCCCCGCGCCCCGGCTTCGACCATTGGGTCAGCTTCAAAGGCCAGGGCGTTTACCAGAACCCCACCTTCAATATCAACGGCAAGGCCGAGCCCCAGGAAGGCTTTATGACGGACCTGCTCAACCAACCAGCGCTCACTTACTTGAAGCAGCCCCGCACCAAACCGTTCTCCCTGTACCTTGCGCACAAGGCCGTCCACGGGCCCTTCACGCCGCCAGAGCGCCACCGCGAGATCTACTCCGACGCCCCCATCACCCGCCATCCCAACGCCCAGGATGACCTCACCGGCAAGCCCGTCCTCCAGCGCGAAATCGCCGTCGACGGGAAGAAGAATCCCGGCCAGGCGCGCGGCGGCCCCAGCAACGAGACCATTCGCAATCAGCTGCGCCTCATGCAGGCCGTCGACGAAGGCGTGGGCGAAATTCTCAAATTGCTTGAGGAAACTAAGCAACTCGACCGCACGCTCATTATCTTTACTTCGGACAACGGCTACTTCCACGGCGACCATGGGCTGGGCGATAAACGCGCCGCCTATGAGGAATCCATCCGCATTCCCTTCCTCGCCCGCTACCCCGCCTGGTTCAAAGCCGGCACCATCAACGATGCCGTCATTTTGAATGTAGATATTGCGCCGACGATGATGGAGATCGCCGGCGTGAAGCCGCCGGTGGAGGCGCGCGGCAAATCGCTCGTGCCCCTCTTCCGCGGCAAAGCCACCGCCGTCCGCCCGGATTTCTACTGCGAATACTACGAAGAAGCCGGCTTCCCCCGTATCCCCACCTGGCACGCCGTCCGCGGCGAGCGCTTTAAGTACATCGAGTACCCGGTGAACGCCGACTGGAGCGAACTCTACGACCTCAAGGCTGACCCCTTTGAGCTCAAAAATCTCGTCGCCGACCCCGTGCTCGCCAAGGAAAAGAAGAAGCTCCAGCTCCGCCTCGCCCAGCTCCGGCGCGAAACCCTGTAGTCGAAAACCAGTGATTGACATCTCCATCCCGCTCAAAAACGGCATGATCCACTGGCCCGGCGACCCCGCCCCCCAAGTGGACACCGTCGCCACCTCGCCCTATCACCTCACCTCGCTGAACCTGAGCGTCCACACCGGCACCCACATGGACTCTCCGCGCCACGTCATCCCGCACGGCCTCACCATCGACCGAATGCCGCTCGACGCCACAGTAGGCCCGTGCCGCGTCATCGCCATTGAGGACCCCACCCGCATCACCCGCGCCGAACTCGCCAAGCATGCGCCCCAAGCCGGCGAGCGGCTGTTGTTCAAAACGCATAACTCCCGCCACGACTGGTGGCAGCATCCCTTCGACGAACATTTCGTCTATATCTCGGACGATGCCGCGCACCTGTTGGTCGAAGCCCACGTCCGTACCGTCGGCATCGACTACCTGTCCGTCGGCGGCTTTCATCACGAAGGCTACGAAACCCACTGCACGCTCTTAGGCGCCGGCCTCTGGATCATCGAAGGCCTGAAACTCGGGCACATCACCCCTGGCCCTTACCACCTCACCTGCCTCCCGATAGCCATCCAAGGCTCCGACGGCGCCCCCTGCCGCGCCATCCTGCACTAGGTTTGTGGGACGGGCCCCTGGCCTGGCCGGGAGGCCCTACCGACCGGCGAGGACGCCGGCCCCACTTAGAGCTGAGCGATGAGGTTGGCGCTGCGTTGGCGGATGAAGTTGGTTAACGACTCCAACTGATCGTCCTGCACGGCGTTGGGATAGGGCTTGCGAGCATCGGCGCGATAGGAGGGGCGCAGGTTAGTGATGCGGCTTTGCATCTGGTTTTCGAGCCAGCCGCCGGAAGCGCCGGCCAGGCCCGCCACGCGACGGAGTTCTTCGCGGTAGAACGAATTGTATCTCGGGATCGCCAGCAGCCGCTTGGCAAGCGTGTTCGCTTCGATGTTGTAAAAAGGCGAGCGGCGGGCGTCGAAGAAGCTCCAGTCCTTATCCCAGGGAATGAACCAGAACTGGGTGGATTTGGCGAATCGGTACATATAGAAGCCATTGAGACCCCAGGTGCCGGTTTGGCCGTCGCGCTCGTCGTAGTAGGACTCGACAGCGAGCATGGTGAGGTACTGCTGGGCGTTCATGTGCTGGTCGACGTGGGCCAGGAAGGCTTCGTTCGAGGGGGCGCGGGAAATGCCAGTGATGAAGTCGACCAGCGGTTGGGTGTCGGGCTTTTTGTGGCTATTCTTGGGCGCGAAGGGCGCCGGAAAGTAGCGCGCGAGGTCGTCGCCGCGGTCCTCAAAGCCGTATTGGTCCACCCAGGAGTATTCGTACAGAAAACCGCCCTTTTCGCCAAGGCGATGATTGAGGAAACGGTCGTCCACATCTTCGCCGACGCCATAGACGCCCCAGTACTCGCCGTTCACTGTCAAGCGGGCGAAGGAGAAGCGAGGAGCGGGCAGACCGGCACGGATGAAAAGCTGCTGGGCCAGGAAGTTCTTCAGCATGGTGGCGTCCTGGTAGAGGTTGGTGAGCACCACCGTGTCGAGCCCCAGGAAGCGATGACCACCTTCGAAGTTAATGAAACTGAGCTTGAGGTTGGGCTTGGCGCCGTTGCGGCTGCCTCTGCCGCGCGAACGGACGGAGCAGGCGGTGTTGGTGCCCGTCCACTCAAGGCCCCCACGATACCAAGTGTTCTCGCGGAAGTTGTCGCGAAGGGTTTGCCAATGGGCGGGGTCGAGCTCCAAGCGGAGTTCATGAATTTGGTTGCCGTCAAAGAAGTCGTCCTTGGTTCGGGTTTGGGCGCTCAGCAACAGCGGCAGGCCCAATACGGCGCGACGAGAAAGATCAAGCGTAGTCTGCATGGAAGTTATTGAACAGATCGGGCAGAGCCTTAAGGTTCGATAGTCAGGCAATTCCCTAGTACCATGGGCCTGCGTGACTAGTGCGATCTGGTCCGCCCTGGCCGTGGGCCACTCCCATTCAGAAGGAAACAAGGGAGTTGCGATCTCCATCCGCCCGTAGCTTACGGGGCGGCGAAGATTTGGGCAGGAGAATGAAATTATGGCTAAGTTATTTTTAATCAATGGGTTAAAAGGAAACCCCGGCATGCGCGTGGATGCCCCCGATCAAGTGGAAGTGATTTCTTTTGTTTGACTTATGGGCACTCGTTCGTATAAAAGCCGGGCCATTAACCCATGACGCTGGCACCAGCCTTACGCCGCTAGATTCGGTTAGTCTGAAATGAGTGAAGAGATGGGCCTTGATCTTCGTTTGGGCGGTGACCCTCTGGGGACAATCGTCACGCGTGGACTTGCCGCCGCGGCTGCGCGTTTGGCAGCAGGAGATCGAATCGCGTGGGGGCGCCAGCCTGATTCCGGTGCGCGTTTTCGTCGAGGTGCGAAACGGGGCTCCCACTTATGTCCTGCCGGACGACACACCGCAGCGGCCGTTACTCGCCCAGTACTTTGGCGATGCGAACTTCCGGGCGCAGTTTGTGCGGACCCACGCCGTGTCGATCCAACTGCCCACCGTCTCGTTCATCGTGCTGAACATGGACCGGATGAAGGACATGGGGGCCGGCGAGGAGATCCTGCTGTCCCACGAATTCGGCCACGCCTGGCTGCACGCGCAGGGGTTGCGCGCGCCGGTGCTGCCGCCGGGGCAGGCGGGCTGCCAGGCGATCCATGTGGGCGATATCGTACAGCATTTGCTGATTCGCGACGAGCAAGCACGGCGAGGGTTCGACTTCCGGCCGGGCTGGGTGCGAGACCTCGAAGCCGCGGCCAAGAGATTGCGCCAACAAACGCCCGAAACGACGCCGCCCGCGGACCCCTGCCTGCGCCTGGAGCGGCTGGCATTGCTGGTAGATGTCGAAGCCGGGCTCACCGATGGCCAGTGGACGGGGCGCAAGGAGTTTCTGGACCGGTTACCCGCTGGCGACCCGCGTTTGAAGGACATGGCCGGGCGGCTGACCAGGATTCTGCGGGGCTATGATCTCGCCAACGCGACCGAGTACTACCTGGGGCTTAGTGCGGTTCTGAGCGCTAGCCACTTGTTATTTCAACCACCTAACGTTACCCCCTAAAGAGGGAATGTGGTAATCTGAAGCCGTCCCAATTACCCTCACCGGCGGGAATCGCCTTGCGAAAGGCCGTTGGGTTTTGCAGCACTCTCATGAACTTTCGCTCCCTGTTTAGCTTTTTTTCTTCCGACCTCGCCATTGATTTGGGCACGGCCAATACCCTCGTCTACGCGGCGGGCAAAGGGATTGTCGTCAATGAGCCGTCCATTGTGGCCATCAACAAGAACACCGGTGACGTGGAAGCCGTCGGCAAGGAAGCCAAAGAGATGCTGGGCCGCACGCCCGGCAATATTGTCGCCATCCGGCCGATGAAGGACGGCGTGATCGCCGACTTCAAGGTGACCGAGCGTATGCTCAACTACTTCATTCAAAAGGCCCACGGCCGGAAGATGTTGGTGCATCCGCGGATTGTCATCGGCGTGCCAAGCGAGATTACGCAAGTGGAAAAGCGGGCCGTGATTGACTCAGCCTATCGCGCCAAGGCGAGCGAAGTGCACCTCGTCGAACAAGCGATGGTGGCCGCGATCGGCGCCGGGTTGCCGATCACCGAGCCTTCGGGCAACATGGTGGTCGATATTGGCGGCGGCACCACGGACGTCGCCGTGATTTCACTATCGGGCATTGTCTATTCGCGCTCCGTGTGCGTGGCTGGCAACGAGATGGACGACGCGATCACGCAGTATTTGAAGCGCAAATACAACCTGCTGATCGGCGAACGGACGGCGGAACAGATTAAGTGCCAGATCGGGTCAGCCTATCCGCTCGATAAGCCGCTGACGATGGAAATCAAGGGCCGCAGCCTGATTGAGGGCATTCCGCGGACGGTGTCAATCAACGACGAAGAGATCCGCGAGGCTTTGGCCGAGTGCGTGTCGACAATCATGAACGCGGTGCGCGTGGCGCTTGAAAAGACGCCGCCTGAACTCTCGGCCGACATCAGCGACAAGGGCATCGTGCTCACCGGTGGCGGCGGCATGCTGAAGAATCTGGACCGCCGGATCCGGGAAGAGACCGGCCTGCCGGTGTCGATCGCCGAAGATCCCCTGGCGTCGGTGGTATTGGGCACGGGCCGCATGCTCACCGACTTTAAGCTGCTGCGCCGCATTGCAATTGATCACATCTAAGCAGTGGCCAGGGCCTAGAATGACAATAGGGCAGTTTTACCGGCCCGTTTGAACCCATGGAAGCGTTCTTCAATCGCTACCGGCACCTCTCCCTTCTGGTGGTGGTGGTCTTTGCGCAGCTGATATTGCTGGCGTGGCAGATCAAAACCAACCAGGAAGCGCGCGGTGTGCGGGTGTGGGCCGTGACGGCGGTGACGCCGTTGGCCCGTTTCATCGAGGAGGTGCGTTACAAGACGGCGCATTTCTTCTCCGATTACGTGGTGCTCTCCGGCGTCCAGCAGCAGAATTTACAAATCAAACGCGACCTCGACCGTTTGAAGCTCGAAAACCAAAACCTGCGCAACGAAGTGCAGATGGCGGACCGGGTGCGGGCGCTGGCTTCGTTTGTGAAAGAGTCGCAGTTTAAGTACCTGGGGGCGAGGATTATCAACAATGCGCCGGGCACGAATTCGAAGGTGGTGTATATCGACCGCGGCTCCACCACCGGCGTGATGCGCGGCATGAGCGTGCTGACGCCGGACGGCATTGTCGGCAAAGTGGTGTCTTCCTATCCGACGGCCGCGCAGGTGATGCTGATCAACGACCCGACGTTTTCGGGCGCCGTGATTTCGCAGAAAAACCGGACCCGCGGCGTGGTGAAGGGGCAAGGCCACGTGAAGATGATCCTCGACTATGTACAGAACGAGGAGCAACTCGAGGTAGGCGAGTTGGTGTTCACTTCGGGCGAGGACCGGATTTTCCCCAAAGGCCTGGCCGTCGGCAAAGTGGCGAGCGTCAAAGATGGCGTCCAGTTTAAAGAGGTGGTGGTGGTGCCGTCGGGTTTTCGCGAGGGCCTGGAAGAGGTACTGGTGTTGATTGAAGGCGGCCATCGACCGTTGCCCACGGCGACCACTCCGGTAACGAATCAGGTGACGTTGCTGCCCGAACCCGAAGGCGACGACGCCGCCAATAAGTTCGAGGTCGCGCCGGACAGGATGAAAACCGAGGCCGACAAGGTGCGCGAACGCTATAAACAGATCGAGCAGTGGAACGGCGGGCAGATGGGTACCAGCGGACGCATTCCGAATTACAACGTGCTGCCGGCGGCGCCTTCAACCGTGATACCCGAGGCGAAACCTGCCGTGCCACCGGTGAAGCCGTAAGATGAGCATTGCACGCATGGATTTCGCCGACCGCTATGACTCGAGCCGCCGCAGCCGGATTTCTCGCTTCAAACCGATCGTGCTGGTGCTGGCGCCGCTGCTGGCGATCCTGTTTCAGCTTTACGTCCCTCGCTTTGCAACGTTTTTCGAGATGCTTAACCTGCCACTTTTGGTGGTGGTGTATTTCTCCTTGATGCGGCGGATGCCGGTGCTGGGGATTCTCTTCGGGGCCTCGGTCGGCCTGGTGCAGGACTCGCTATCGAGCCAACCGCTGGGCGTGCTGGGTATCGTCCAGACCCTGGTGGGCTACTTTTCCGCCTCCATGAGCCTGCGCGTAGACGGCGAGAATCCGGCCGTGCGACTCTTTGTCGGCTTCTTCTTCTTTCTCTTTCACCAGTTTTTCTACTGGCTGCTGGTGCGGGCGCTACTGGGCGCGGTGATTCCGGTGGAATTGGTGGATAACTTAGTGATGGCGGTGCTCAATTGCGCCGTCGGCCTGCCTTTGTTCGCGCTTTTCGATAGACTCAAGATGAAGTAGGCGTGTCAGTTGACTATTTTCCCCAGCCCACGGAAACCCGAGCATCTTACCGAGCGGCCCCTGTTTGCCGACGATAAGAAGTTCGCCGAGTCGCAGATTACGTTCTTTCACTATCTGATGGTGGGCGTGTTCTTTTTCCTGGCGTCCGGTTATTGGAGCATCCAGGTTATCGACAGCGATTATTACCAGGATCAGGCGCACAACAACACCATCCGCAGTCTGCCGCTGCCGGCGGCGCGGGGACGGATTTTGGATCGCGATGGCCGGGTGATTGTCGACAACCTGTCGAGCTTCTCGTGCCTCTTGTCGCGCGAGCGTTTTAAGGAAGAGAACCTGCCGCTGATCGCGCAAGGGCTGAACCTCGACCTTAAGGAGCTGGAAGAGCGGCTCAAACGTTTCCGCAAGCAGGCGCGCTATGTGCCAGTAATTATCAAAGAACATCTGACGCCGGCCGACGTGGCGTTCGTTGAGAGCAACCGGCACGCCGACATGTTCCCGGAGATTGAGCTGATTCACTCCGTGCGGCGGATCTATCCGAGGGAGAGCTTCCTGTCGCACGTGCTGGGCTACGTCGCCGAGGCGAGCGAAGCCGAGCTTGACCGGCCAGAGTACGCCGCCTTTTCGCCCGGCGATATCATCGGCAAGGACGGCATTGAGCGTTATTACAACGACAGCCTGATGGGTAAGGACGGCCAGCGCGTGTCGTTAGTCAACAACCGCGGCAAAGAACTGCAGTTGCTCAAAAACCAGGATCCGTCGGCGGGCCAGCCGCTAAAATTGACCATTGATCTTGACTTGCAGGCCGTGGCCGAGCTCACCTTACAAGGCAAGCGCGGCGCGGTGGTGGCGCTCGATCCGCGCAACGGCGATGTGCTGGCGATGGCGAGCCGCCCAGCGTACGATCCGAATAAGTTTTCGACCCGCATTTCGAACGCCGACTGGAAGGCGATTTTGGACGATCCGGAAACGCCGCTGTTCAACCGGGCGCTGCAATCGCGTTTGGCGCCGGGGTCGGCGATCAAGCCGCTGGTGGCTTTGGCTGCACTCGAAGAGGGCGTCATCGCGCCGGACTACACGGCCAATTGCCCGGGCCATTTCTTCTACGTCGACCACGACTTCAAGTGCCACGCCCGCTCCGGCCATGGCCGCGTGGGGCTGCGCTACGCGCTCGCGCAATCCTGCGACGTTTTCTTCTATAACGTCGGCCTGATGCTGGGCATCGACAAGCTGTCGAAGTGGGGCGAAATGGCCGGCCTGGGCCGCAAGACCGGCATCGACCTGCCGGGCGAATCCACCGGCGACATGCCCAGCCGGCCCTGGAAAATGCAAAAGGTACGCCAAGGCTGGCTGCATGGCGACATGATCAACGTGTCCATCGGCCAGGGTTACCTAACCACGACGCCTTTGCAACTCGCACACGCCATCGGCGGCATTGCGTCGGGCGGCGTGTGGAATCCACCGCACATGGTGGTTGGCGAGCCCAGCAAGGAGAAGCCGCGCATCGCCAAGGTGAATATCGACCACATTCAGCAAGTGGTAGGCGGAATGTACGCGGTGGTGAACCAGGGCGGGACGGCCAGCGAAGCCTGGCTGCCGGGTATCGAGGTGTGCGGTAAAACTGGCACCTCGCAGCTGATTTCGAACGAAACGATGAAGCGGCGCGGTTTGACCGGCATCGTGAAAGATAACGCCTGGTTTGCCGGCTTTGCCCCGCGGTCGAGCCCGGAGATTGTGGTGGCGGCGCTGATTGAGGGCGGCGAACACGGCGACAAGGCCTCGATTATCGCGCGCGACATCATCAAGGCGTATTTCGACAAAAAAATGCGCGCCCCGGCTGCCCCAATTACGGCCGCTCCAGTTACGGCGGCGCTCAAATGATCATCGCGGTCGGCCGCCGCACGGGGTTGACGGCGATCCGCTCCTTACGCGACCTCGATTGGCCGCTCATGGTAACGGCGCTGATCATTGCGCTAATGGGCGGGTTGCAGATCTATTCGGCGACCCACGGGACGAAGCTCGAAAGCTCGTGGTGGAAGCACATGATCAACATCGTGGTGGGGGTCGCGTTGATGCTGATCTTCAGCCGGATCAACTACCACACGCTCTTGGGGCAAGTGCCTTATTTATATGGGATTAGCATGTTCCTTCTGGTGCTGACGCTGATGTTCGGCAAGCGCATTCTGGGGGCGCGGCGCTGGATTGTGGTGGGCGGCCAAAGCGTGCAAATATCGGAATTCGTGAAGATTGTCGTCATCCTGTTGGTGGCCTGGTATCTCGTGGAGATGCGGACGAAACGGCTGGAACTGCCGGACCTGCTCAAGTTGTCCGGCTTGGTGCTGATTCCTTTCCTATTGGTGCGCAAACAGCCCGACTTGGGTACCGCGCTCACCTTTCTGCCTGCGCTCGCGGCCGGAGTGCTGCTGGTGGGCATGCGTTGGCAATATGTCGTCGCCGTGGGCTGCGTACTGCTGGCCCTGCTGGGCGTTTTTTGGTTTTTCGACGCCGATGGCTACCAGAAGGACCGGATTTTGACCTTCGTCGACCCCGAGCGAGACCCCCAGGGGAAAGGCTACCAGGTCTTGCAATCGCGCATCGCAGTGGGGAACGGCGGCGTGTGGGGCCAAGGCGTCACCCGGGGGTCGCAAACGCAGCTGAGATTTCTGCCCATTGCGCCCACGGACTTTATTTTTTCCACCTTCGCCGAAGAACACGGTTTCGTTGGAGTGATAATCGCGCTAGGATTGTACTATCTGCTACTTGTACAGATTGTGCAAAATGGGCAGACGGCTCCTGATCGGGCCGGTACGATTATTTGCATCGGCGTGAGCGCCACGTTGCTCTTTCACCTCCTCGTGAATGTGGGGATGGTGATCAACCGTATGCCGGTAGTCGGAATCCCCTTGCCGCTGATGAGCTACGGGGGGACCAGCACTTTGGCAGTTTTTGTCATGTTGGGACTCGTGATGAATGTCCGGTCCCAGAGATTGTTTAGCTAATCGGAATCGGTTTCGCCCTCGTGGGAGGCCGGTTCTCTAACGAATGGAGCCCGGCTGATACGGATTTGCCTAGCCGGAGCGACTCAAGTGCGATTTGGTTCGCCACGATTTTGCGCGTCGAAGGTAAACGGAGCCTATCTGTTCGCTTCACCTCCCGGCGTTGCCACGCGGCCCATGCTGTTGCAATTGTGTAGCAGTGGGTGTGTGACGCGATGAAGTTAGTTTTGAGTGGGCCGAAAGCCACTCCTCATCGCGGTAAGAAGATTTGAACCGGTCGTCCTGCCCTCGCTTCAACGCTAAGCCACTCTGGCTGCGCCGGGAGAAGAAGAGGATTGCCCATGGGCAAAGAGATGGTGGTTTCCGCAGACCGGCATGAAACCCGGGTCGCGTTAATTGAAGACGATCAACTCGTCGAAGTATTTTTCCAAAGAGCGCAGGAATACTCTTTAGCCGGCAGCATTCACAAAGGCCGCGTCACCCGAGTCCTACCGGGAATGCAGTCGGCTTTTGTCAATTTGGGGCTCGAACGGGACACGTTTTTGTACGTGTCTGATTTTTTTGAAGAGAACGAAGAGTTTGCCGAGGAAAAGGCGCGGCCGGTGTCAGCGGGCGAGGGCGGGGAGCGCCCAGAGCGATCTGAGCGCCTAGAGCGGTCTGAGCGTCCGGAGCGATCTGACCGGGGCGACCGGGGTGGTCGCGACCGTGGGCGGCGCGATGGCCGCTATCAAGGCCGTCCGGCGGCTGCGGCGCCTACTTTTGCGCTGCCGGCGACCGAGGGCACGGTGGATGAACGGCCGGAGGTTCCCTTCTCTGGTCCGCCATTCTCGGTCGCACCGATTGTCACCACCCAGGCGGCCAACTTGACCGCGAGCCAGGATGCGCAAAGCGAAGAGGAGCGCCGCCGTCGCCGCCGCCGTGGACGCGGCCGGAGCGGATTTCCCGATTCGAAGTTTGGCTCGCCGGTAACGTCGGAAGAAGACTCGGCCGCCGTGGGCGAGGAGTCCGAAGAGCTGGAAGTGGCGGAGGCTCCGGCCTCCGAAGTGACTTTGTTGCCCGGTGAGTCGCTGCGGAAGTACAGCCAGTTGAAGGCCGCGCCGCGCGATGAGACGGCAATGGCGAAGCTTCCGCTGCGCTTTCTGGACGATCCTTCGATGCCCACGCCGACTCCCGAGCCCACGTACGTTGAGGTTGAAGCCAGCCCCGAGCCCGACGACGAGCCCGAAGCCGAGGAAGTGCGCGTGATCGACACGGGCCTTTCGGATCCTGATGCGGCCTTGGATGAGATCCAGGAATTGGCCGAGGCGGCGTTGGAGCGCGATGCGGAACTGGTGGAACCGGTGACGGCGGCGCTCGCTTTGCGTCCGGACGAAGCCGATTTGGACGCCAGCCCCCAGGCGGGTCCGGTGGACGAAGACGACGACGAAGAAGACGATGAGGATGACGAGCCTGGGGAGGGCGAAGCGGCGGTTGAAGGATTGGAGCCGGCGTTGCCGCTGGCAGGCTTCTCGGCCCATGTGCGCGCGCCCGAACAGGGCCGTTTTCTGCAGCAGCGCCCGCCCGCCGCGGGTGCCGGACGCCGGGGACGCCGGCGTGGCCGTCGCGGCCGTGGCGATCGTCCGGTGGTCGCCGGAGAAGTGGTGCCCACCGTGGCGCCCTCTCCGGTAAGTGGAGCGGAAGAACCGCACGCGCCCCGCCTGCAAGTGGCGTACGCCGAAGGCCCGGTGGGTGATGCAAACGGCGCCGCGGTGGCTTTTGAGCCGGCCGCCAGGGAAGACGTCACGGTGGAAGGCGTCACCCTAGAAGACCTCACAGTAGCGGGTGTCGGCATGGAAGGCGCGCCCGGCGCAGTCGTCGAGCGGCTGGACGCTCCGGCCGAAAATCGTCCCCCGCGGGGCGATCGTCCGGAACGTAGTGGCCGCGGCGACCGCGGTGGCCGTGGACGCGGACGAGATCGTGGCGACCGCGGTGGCGACCGTTCTCCGGTCGAGGCACGTCCGGCCGAAAGCCGTGAGCCGCGCGCGGAACGCCCGGTCGGCCAGGATCGGGGC
>JBBQQS010000060.1:0-15991 GCA_038215525.1 Bryobacterales bacterium | reverse complement strand
AGAATATCCACTCGCAGCAGGCGGCAATCACCCGTAAATCGATCCACTTCCACTTCAGAGACGGCAGCAGCATAGGCAAAGTAATAGAAGGGCCGGCCCCGGCCCGTCTTCGGGTCATAGTGAATTTCGGGCGTCCGGTAGTAACCTTCGGCGAAGAGCGACACCCGCTGCTTGTAAGCTAGTTCGCAAAGCTCGGCGAAGGGCATCTCTTCCCCGCCCGCCACCTCTCTCAAGCGGCATCGCAACTGCCGGCAAGCGTCGGCCACCGCGGCGCCATTCAGATCCGAGCCTGCCGAGGCCGCCGTGGGCGACGTATTGGGGACTTTGCCAGTGCTGGTGGGCATCAACCGAATGGAACTCGGCGGAACGCCCAAGGTTTCCGCCGCAATACGCAGGATCTTCGTATTCAGGCCTTGGCCCATCTCCGTACCGCCATGGTTCACCTGCACGCTACCATCGCGAAAGATGAGCACGAAGGCGCCGGCCTGGTTGAAGAACGTCGCCGTGAAGGAGATGCCGAACTTGACGGGCGTGATGGCGAGCCCGCGTTTGCGATTCGGCGACAAAGCATTGGCTTCGTTAATCGCCACGCGCCGCGCCTCAAAGTCGCTCGAAGCCTTCAATTGATTCCAAATTCGACGAATGCGATGGGCATCCTTCACCGGCTGATCGTAATGAGTAACATCGCCTTCCCGATAGAAATTGCGCTCACGAATCGCATCGGGCGATAGCCCCAGCCGCTGCGCGGCTTGGCTCAGAATCTCTTCAATCGCCAACATCCCTTGGGGGCCGCCAAAGCCCCGGAAGGCCGTCTGGGAGGTCTTGTGCGTGCAGCAAACGTAGCCGGTGCAATCGAGATTGGGCAGCAAGTAGGCATTGTCGAGATGAAAGATAGTCCGCCAGAGAATTGGCTCCGAAAGGTCCAGGCTCCAGCCACCATCGGAGTAGAGTTCGGCCTTCAGTGACTCGATCCGTCCATCTAGAGCAAAGCCCGCCCGGTAGCGAATCAAGTAAGGATGGCGCTTGCCGGTTAAAGCCATATCGAGCTGCCGCGTGAGGCGAACCCGCACCGGCCGGCCAGTTTTCCAGGCGCCCAGCGCGGCCACCGCGACCCAGGGATTCGATTGCACCTCCTTACCGCCAAAGGCCCCGCCCATGCGCAGGCACTCCACCGTGATCTAATTGCGCGGCAGCTTGAGCACGCGCGCCGCAATCTCCTGCGCCTCAGCCGGATGCTGCGTGGAGCACTGGAGACTCACGCCGCCCGATTCATCCATCCATGCGATGGCCGCCTGCGTCTCGAGATAGAAATGCTCCTGCCCGCCGATGCGCAGTTCGCCTTCGAACATCAGATCGCTCTCGGCAATCACGCCACGCGACACGCGATGCGGACCCGCATGAAAACTACCGGCGGCGATGGCCTCGTCAATCGTCACAATGGCGGGCAAAGGCTCATAGGCTGCGATCACCAGCGTGGCCGCGTGCTGCGCCGCCGCCAGCGACTCGCCCAGCACCCAGGCCACGGCCTGTCGATGATGCATAACCTCGGTAGGAAACATCGGCTCATCGTGCCGATTGGCGCCCGTGTTCCCTTCCCCCGGAACATCCGCGCCGGTGAGCACATGGACGATACCGGGGGCCGCCAGCGCCGGCCGCGCATCCAAAGACAGCAACCGCGCATGCGCATGCGGCGCACAAACCGGCCAGGCATGCAGCAGCCGCGGGAAGCGGCCCAGTAGGTCATCGGTGTAGAGAGCTTCGCCCGTTACGTGCCCGCGCGCGCTCTCGTGGACGTTACTCATGCCACATTTTCTCCAACAAGCTTTGCGCGACCGCCAAGCGATAGCGCGCCGAGCCGCGATGGTCGCTAAGCGGCTGCAGCGTGCGCTCCAACACCGCCTGGGCTCGGGCTATCGAAGCAAGATTCCATTCCTGGCCCAGCAGCGCCTGTTCGGCCTCGATAGCTCGCCAAGGCCGATCGGCCACGCCCCCATAAGCCAGGCGCACGTGCGCGATCCGGTCATCCACCATCCGCAATGCGAACGCGGCCGACAGCGTGCTGATATCGTCCATGCGCCGCTTCGACACTTTGTAGAACCGCAGAATGGGCGCAAACGGCTTCGGAATCTCAATCGCCGTCAGGAATTCGCCCGCCGCGAGCGCGGTCTGGCGGTAGCCGGTGAAGAACTCGGCCAGCGGAATCCGGCGCTGCCCACTGGTCACCACCACAGCGTCCATCGCCAGCAACCACGGCGCGCTATCGCCGATTGGCGAACCAGTGCCCAGGTTACCGCCCAAGGTGGCGCGGTTGCGGATGGTGGGCGAGGCGAAGGGCAGCAGACACTCGGCCAGCGCCGCCGGAGCATGGGTCCAGCGGAGAAGGATATCGGTGAGTGGCAGCGCCGCGCCGATGGTGACCTGCGTTTCGGTCTCTGCGAAAACGCGCAGTTCGGCCATCGCCTCCAGGCTGATCAGATGAGGCCAGCGGCGTTGGCGCAGGTTCGATTCCACGGCGACATCCGTCCCGCCGGCGATCAGCTTGGCCTCTGGATGCTCTTGCAGCAGAGCGCTGCATTCGGCGATGCTCACCGGCCGGGAGAATCCTTCGCGCTGGATTGCGACAAGCGCTGGAGCCGGCTGGGTCAACCGATCGAGGAACGGGCCAGCAAGCGGCTTACCGAGAGACAGAGCCGCATCCGCGATCGGTCGATAGCCCGTACACCGGCACAGATTGCCGCCCATCTGATGCGGATCGCAAGCGCCTTCGCGGCCCGGCCGGTATTGCTCCGCGAACAGGCTCATCACGAAGCCGGGCGTGCAGTAGCCGCACTGTGACCCACCCGCGGCGGCAAGCGCGGCTTGCGCCTCGCAAAGCTGGCCATTAAGCGCCAGGGCCTCCACGGTATAGATCTCGTGCCCCGCGGCCATGGGCAAAAAGAGCAAACAGCTATTGACGGCGCGATAGGCACTCCGTTCGCCATCGGGAGCCACCAGCAGCACCGTGCAAGCGCCGCATTCGCCCTCGGCACACCCCTCCTTGGCGCCGGTTAGCCCCACCATGCGCAGATAGTCCAACAGCGTGGTTTGTGGATCGAAGCCGGACGCCGCGACAGGGTGGCCGTTCAGCTCGAAGGATAGATCGACCAATGGCCGTCACCTCGAGTGATTAGGATCATCTCTGAAATTAGCATGGACCGCTGCCCCAAAAGCAGGCAGGAAAAGCAAAAAGCATCAAGCGCCCATTCGCCGGTCAGAGACTTGTAGCGTCGCTCAGCGGACAAGCGGCGTAACCGTGAACTTGCGGAACTCCACCGCGCCGTGGTCGCCCTGCACAATAAACGGCCCGGCATTCGCTTCATCGCCATTACCGGCAATCGCCGTCAAGCCCTCAATCTCCCGATGGTCCACCGTCTTTTGGCCATTCAGCGTCACCGTCACCCAACGGCCCACCAACCGGATGTCGAGCGTCTGCCACTCACCTGCCGCTTTGCCGGCATGCACCAGCGGCGCATAACGGCTATAGAGCGCGCCGTGCGAATGGGAGTCCTGCTTCTCGCCGAAATCCTCCAGGATTTGCACTTCGTAACGTCCGCGCAGCCCGATGCCGCCGTTGGTCTTTGCGCCCAGCTTGTATTCGGCATGCAGCTCAAAGTTCCAGAAAGTCTCTTTGGAAACCAGGTTATTCGCCCCGGCCACATTCTTGGCGATGCCACCTTCCACTAACCATCCCAGTTCTTTGCCCGCCACCATCGGGTTCCAGGCCGATAGATCCTTGCCATTCATAAGGTCAATGGGCTTACCGGGCTTCCAACTGGCATCGTCACGGTCGCGAATCACCGGCGCGCGCGTGCCCGTGAACTGATACACCACATTGCCATCGAGCGAGAAGGTGCCTTGCAGTTTGCCGTCCACCACCTTCGCGACATACACGCCACGCCGCGGTTGCGTCCCGCGCTCCTTGGCGCCCAGCGAATACTTGCGCTCGAACTCAAAGCGTAACTCTCCGCCATCGATCTTGAGCGCGGGAATCACATCCATATCGCCGCCCGGAGCGCCCACAAATTTGCCCTTCGGGGCCTTGCCGCCGGCGCCTTCCACCTCCAGCCACCACACCCGCGAGCGGGCTTCGTTCTTCACATCAAGGTTCCAGCGCCCATTGAAGTCGCTATCTTTGGCCGACAGGACGGCAGTCAGGATCAGCGCCATATAAATAAATTTCATCATCATCCGGAATGTAGCACAGCCAAAATACCAGTTACTTCAGCGGAGGCGACTCCAACGTCCGCCCCACCGCGTTCAGGCGCTCGCTAAGGTCACCCAGCTTGGCGCTGAACCGGGCCTGCTCTTCGGTAAAGCGCGCCCCCAGGCGGCGGACCTGCGCCAGTTCTCGCGAAAGGCGAGCCACGGATTCATGTTGGAGTTGCATACGGTGCAACGCCATCTGGATCTTGGGAGCCACTAACGTGGATCGTTCCAACGCTAATCGCAGTTGCCGAACCTCGGCCCTCAAGGCCTGCATCGCGGAGTCCGAGGCACTCTGCGTGGCCGCTGTCTGCGCGCGGCATGCCGCGACGAGAAGAGAGAGAAGAGCAAGTTTCATGGGGTTAAAATCCTCTGGCTGGCTGGGCATAAGGTTTTCCCTAATTTCAGGTTACTCCCGCGCGCCAAATTTCCGGGGGCTATTCTAACTTAAGTGATTTTTTTCCATTGATATAGAAGGGTCAGAAATTGACGTGAACCGCTTGATCCACCCTCCAGCAATCAGGTAGGTAGGGGGGTAGGTAAGTGGGCAGGTAGCGCTACCCGCATTGGGGGGGTAGAAGCTATCTCTATTTGATTTAGTTACTTAAGTTGGGTTTGGCTATTGCTGAGAGAAAATCGGATGACACCGATCCCATATGACACCGATTCCACAACCAGCTGACCACTTTCGAGGAGAGAGCTATGAGCCCCTTACGCGAGCCATGTGCCGGAACGCAGAAAAGCTACGGACATGATCTAACCGATTTCGCCAAACAGTTGTAAGTGGATTTCGCGAGATCAGGACTTTGGCTAGTCGGCCCCGAACGGCAAGTATACGTCCTTTAGGCGCGAGCGAAAAGCGATAGGATCACGCCATATCTATGGACCCGGTCGCTTGACCGACCCATCAAAACATTACACGGGCAGACGATGGCGAGCTCCTCGTTGTGAAAGGGAATATAATTTGGCGTGCAGGAGGCCGCCGCAACATGGAAGATTCACGCGAAGTGACGGCTATTCTGTCCGCGTTTAGCCAGGGAGAGCCCTCGGCCGCGGACCGCCTGTTGCCCCTGGTATACGAGGAACTTCGGCGGCTCGCGCGGCGCCGGCGATGGCGATGGGGCAATCGGCGCATGCCCGGTACCACCTGCCTGGTTCATGAGGCTTTCGTAAATATGTTCAATCGTTCCCATGCCGACTGGCAGAGCCTGGCGCACTTTTATTATTTCGCTTCGGTGGCTATGCGCAACGTGCTCATAGACAGTGCCAAACGCGCCTGTCGGCAGAAACGCGGGGGCGGCGAGGGACTGGCCGATTTCGAAGGAGCCGGGGTCACTGAACAAAGAGGTGCGGAGTTGCTGGCCGTCGATCTGGCTTTGAATCGTTTGGCTCTCGCCGACCCGCGGCTAGGCCGGATTGTCGAGTGCCGTTTCTTTGGGGGCCTGACCATTGAGGAGACGGCCGACGCTCTTTCCATTTCGCCCGCTACCGTGAAGCGCGGTTGGGATACGGCTCGTACGTGGCTCTATAAGGAACTCAAACCAGGTGTGATGTGACCCCCGATCGGCTGGCGCGCATTGAGGAACTCTTTCTGGCGGCGCGGGAAATGACGCCAGAGCGATGGGAGAGCCATCTGCGGCAAGCGTGTCCGGAATCAGAAAGCCTCCGGCATGAAGTTCTGGCGATGTTGCAGCACCAGGACCGGGCGTACTCCTGGTTTGAGGGAATGGAAAGCGAACTGGCGCGGCTGACCCCCGAGGAGCCTGAAGCGGCGATAGGCCTCGAAGGCGCCAGCATCGGCCCTTATCGAATCGTTCGCGAGTTGGGTCGCGGCGGCATGGGTGTCGTGTATTTGGCTGAGAGGGTGGAAGCCGGGTTCGAACAGCGGGTGGCGCTGAAGCTAATTCGGGGAGGCCGGGAGACCGATGAGATGCTGCGCCGGTTTCTGGCGGAGCGGCGGATTCTTTCCCGGCTTGAACATCCCGGCATCGCGCGGCTGATCGATGGCGGATCGACCGCGGAGGGCCGGCCTTATTTGGTCATGGAGTATGTCAATGGCGTTCGGCTCATCGAGCACTGTCCGGCCTTGAGCGTTGAGCAGCGGCTGGCGCTTTTTCTTGAAGTCGGTGAGGCGGTGGAGTACGCGCACCGCAACCTGGTGGTGCACCGCGATTTGAAACCGTCCAACATTCTGGTTACCGCCGACGGACATTCCAAGTTGCTCGATTTTGGCATCGCTAAGCTACTGGGCAATGACGAGGAGACGGGTGCCACCAGAACCGGCATGCGCCCGTTGACGCCTGAGTTCGCCGCCCCGGAGCAGTTAAAAGGCGAGGCGATCACGACGATAACCGACGTTTATGGCCTGGGTGCGGTGCTTTACGAAATGTTGGGGGGACGCCGGCCCTTCAGCTTCAAGGACCGTTCCTGGACGGAACTGGAACGCGTGATTCTTACCGAGGAACCTCCGCTCGTGAGCCATGCGGCCACGGATGGTAAGCTTCGTCAGCGCCTCGCAGGAGATTTAGACCGGATTTGCGCGAAGGCGCTCGAGAAGGAGCCGGCGCGTCGTTATCAGTCAGTCCAGTTGCTCTTGGAGGACATCCGTCGGCATTTGCGGGGCTTGCCGATCCTGGCGCGCGGCAATGCTTGGGGCTATCGCGCGCGTAAGTTCATCGGACGGAACCAGGTTACGACGGCGGTGGCCGCGATGGCGCTGTTGCTCACCATAGGCTTCACTGTTACCTTGGCCTTCCAGTCGGCGCGCCTGGCCCGCGAACGGGACAAAGCCCAGCGGGTGTCGGAGCTGTTTGTCGATTTGTTCACCGTCGCCGATCCCGACGAGGCGCGCGGCGAACGAATCACGGCTCGCGAAATCCTGGATCGCGGCATCGGCAAGGTGCGTGGTGGGCTCGCGGGACAGAGCGAAGTGAAGGCGTCTCTCCTCGACGTGGTGGGGCGGGTTTATCACAAACTAGGACTGTATGACCGGGCCGTACCGCTGCTCGAAGAGTCCCTCGAACTGCGGCGGCAAGTTCTTGGCCGGGAAAATAGCGACGTCTCCGAGAACCTGCACCGTCTGGGGCTCCTGCGGCTCGATCAGGCCCGCTATGCTGACGCGGTAAAGCTGCTGCGGGAATCGTTGGCGATGCGGCAAAAGCTGTACGGCGACGCCCATCGTGATACTGCCCGGACCTCGACCTATCTGGGGCTGGCATTATTTCGTCAAGGCGACAAGACCGCCGAGCCGCTGTTCCGGCAGGCAGTCGCCGTGCACCGCGCGAGTAAGCCGCTGCCCAAGTTGGACTTGGCCGAGAGCCTCACCGGTTTGGCCCTCTTTCAGAATTCCCGCGGCAACTATCGCGAAGCCGAGGACGAGTTGCGCGAAGTGCTGAGCTTGCAACGCCAAGCGCTTGGCAACGACCATCGGTTGGTGGCCGAGACGCTCAACAATTTGGCTTCGACGCTCAGCCGCCTCGGTCGTGATCGCGAGTCGGAGCCGGTGCAGCGCGAAGCTTTGGCGATTCTGCGCCAAATTTATCCCGACGGCCACCCCAAGGTCGCCACTACCCTCAATAACTTGGCGCTCATGTTGATGGCGCGTGGTAACGAAGCCGGCGCCGAACCTCTGTTTCGAGAAGCGATTGCCATTCGGCGCGTCAAACTGCCGCCCGCTCACCCGGACTTAGCGCAGGCCTTGGGTAACTTGGGTCTGCTGCTGCAGAACCAGGGCGCGCTCACTGAGGCCGAATTGCTCCACCGGGAAGCGTTGGCGATTCGGCGCCAAGCGTTCGGCGACCGTAACCTATCCGTGGTGGTGAGCCTGGGGAATCTGGGCCAATTGGAGCAGACCAAGAAGCGCTATCCGGAGGCCGAAAAATTGCTGGGCGAGGCGGTGGAGATTTCGCGCAAATTGGCCGGCCCCCAGCATCCGTTGACCGCGAACTGTTTGCAGAATCTCGCGCTGTTGTTGGCCGAGCGGGGAACGCCGGAGGCGGAGGCGATGTTTCGCCAGGCGCTGGCGATCCGGCGTAAGGTGCTACCAGCCGGTCACCCGCACTTCGCCTATACTCTGGTGGGTTTGGGAGAATGGCTCACCACGAAGGGAAGGTCACTGGAGGCCGAAAAGTTGGTGCGCGAGGCCGTGGAGATTCGGCGGAAGGCATTGCCGGCTGGGCATCCATTGCTGGCCGAGGCGCAGGGCGCCTTGGGCGCGAGTCTGGTCGCTTTGCGCCGTTACGATGAGGCGGAGCCGCTGCTGGTAGAGAGCGCACAATCATTTCGGGCGCATCCTGGGGTGAGTCCGAGGGCGGCAGAGCGGGCGGCGGTGAGTTTAGCTTCTTTGCGGAATCACGGTCGACGGTGACTTGACTTACGCACCGTCGCCACACTCGCGGGCCTAAGTGAGAAGATTTTTTGAGCCGGTTTCCACACCGATGGCGTAATCGTCTTTGAGATGATCTGTCGTTTTTCGGAGGGGCCATGCGCAAGACCTTGATGTTAGTGATCCTGGTGGCGGCCAACCTGGGGGGATTGCTGCAGGCGCAGGCGGTCCGCACGGGATTTCCGGTTACCGGTACTCAGGTGCGAAGCGATGACACCTTCACGGGTCCAATTCCCATCGGCTTCGCGGTCAACTTCTTCGGAAGTACCTACAGCAACCTCTATGTCGGTACGAACGGCTATGTCACGTTCGACCGCGGCCAAACAGGCTATAACCCCGAGAACCTGATCAACTACCAGCAGAAGATCATCGCGCCCTTCTATGGCGACATTGACACGCGCAGTCCGCAGTCCGGAGAGATCACTTGGGGGGCGGGAAGTATCAACGGCCGGCCGGCGTTCGTAGTGACCTGGAACAATGTCGGATATTACTCCAGCCGGGCCGACAAGACGAACACGATCCAGTTGGTCCTCCTCAGCCGAAGTGACCGGGCTACGGGCGACTTCGATTTCGAATTCAACTATAGCCAGATCCAGTGGGAAGCGGGAAACGCGAACGGCGGTTTGAACGGCCTGTGCAGCACCGGCTGCAAAGCGCCCACCGTGGGGTATTCCAACGGCTTGGCTGGCCCGGCGAATCGCTCTTTCGAGCAGCGGGGCTCGCATACGGCGGGCGCGTTCCTGGATAGCAACACGAGTACCGGTCTACGCCATCAACAATCGGGTGGCAGCGGCGTCAACGGCCGTCTGCTGTTCACGGTTAGCAACGGTGCCGTATCTGGCGGCGCCGGCACCGGGGGCGGCGGTACGGGCGGTGGCACGGGAACGGGCGCGGGCTTCTGCTCGGTCACCGGCGGCTCGCCCATCGGCGGAGTGAGCTTGCTCGACGGGCCCGTGTGCACGGGGCTTCCCCCGACCACGGCGACCTGCCCTCTCAACCGGCCCGGTTCCGTCACCAGCTACGGTACGACTGACCCTTTGGTGATGATCTGGTTCGGGCTCGGCGGCCTAACGCCACAGTCTAGCGTCCGGGCGCGCTTTTCGTTCAACGGCACCGAACAACCCGCGCTCGACTATGGGCCATTCGGGTCGTTCCAGACCGGGGCGACTTACTCGCTGTGTCCGAGTTTCGTCCCCAATGCTGGCAGCGTCGGTCCGTGGACGCTAGCCGTGTATGTCAATGGCTCCCCGATCCCGTTTGTGACCGTATCCTTCACCGTCTCCGCCGGGGCGGGCAGCGGCACGGGCGGTACGGGCGGCACAGGCGGGGTAGTTCCTAGCAACAGCACTAGTTTCGGCCCCACTTGCGCGGGCGCGTTCCCAGGCACGTGGAATACGTCGAACATCGGGACCATGGGGATCGACCCGGTGCGGCCAGACGGATTGCTCACCGGCCGCAATAGCCAAACTCCCGGCCAGTTTGGGAACGGATTCGTCATCGGCCGCGTGCTCACCGCCCTCACTCCGAGTGAGGGCTCCTTCCGCTGGTTGATGGCGCCGGGCGCCTCCTCCATGGTGGGCCTGCCCAACGCGTTCTTTGGCCCGGGATCCGCGACGAGGGCCGTCGCTTCCCCAGTGGCTCCCTGCTTGGGCACCAGCACCGCGGCGCTGTGGGTAGGACAGTGGGACACGGTGCCATTCGGCACGATTCGCGCGCGCATGAATCTGGGTGGCGGCGTCACGTTTACGGTTCCGCAAAGCTGCGACTTCCCCGGCGGCACCTTCACCGGCACGGCGTCGGGCCTGGGACTCAGCGGCACGTTTTCCGGGCCAACCTCTTCAGGCACATTCTCGTTGTCGTTCCCCACTAATGACATCGGGAACTTCAGCGGCACCTACTCCGTTGGGTCGAGCGGACCGCAATCCTGGACGGGCAAGAACCGCAGCAACGGACTCTCTATCGACTTCCTGAGCGACCGCGGCTTCAATGGCCGTTGGTATACGCCGTATGGGCTGCTGACGCTGAAGGTGAGTGGCTCCGCCGTGACCGGGACCTATCCGAACGGCGGCACCCTCACCGGCACCGTATCGGCGGGCAACCTGGGCGCGCCAGATTTCGGCGGCAACGTGACGCTGACGGGCTCCTACTCTGACCTATCGAGCTCTGGCTCAATTTCGCTGCGAATCAACGCGGTTAGCGCGCCGCAAAACGATCCATTCCCGCAGACGCTCGGGGCCAGCTTTTACGGCTCCTCCACGAACAGCAGCGGCTTTACGGCGCCTTGGGTGGGCGCGAGAGCCGGCGATTGGTCCGGCACTTGGAGTACCCAGTTGGGAACGATGACCGTGTCGCAGCGAGGCGACGGGAAGTGGGTGTTCAAGGTCGCTGGCTATTCGTTCGTGGGTTACGCCACGAACGAGCCCGCGGGCGGCAACGCGGTCAGCGGCCAGTTTATTGGGCCTTTCGGCGGGGGCGGATTCTTATTCCTCATGAATCAGGACGGAGTCAGCTTTTCTGGATCCGTCGCCGCGTGGAGCCATATCGGCCTCTACGGCACTCTCCAGGCTACTCATGTGAGTGACACGATCGGTCCGATCGATCTCTGCAGCACGATCCGGCCGGTGACCACCATCACCACCGTGCCAGCGGGGTTGCAAGTAAGGGTCGACCTCGACTCGCTGACCGGGCCGGTGACGCGGTCCTGGCCCGCCAATGAAGGCCATGGCTTCAGCACTCCCTCGCCACAAACGCAGAACAGCGCGCTGTACGACTTCAGCCTGTGGAACTACACGCTGAACGCCGGCGGCGGCATTCTCGCGCCACCCTCCAGCACCACCTACACGGCCGTCTTCAAGGCGGGTGCGAACGGCGCGGGTCCCGGCGGCTTCGGCGGCCTCTGGACGTCGCCCAACGGGCCCATCCGCATGATTCCTACCGCCGGAAACACCGTCGAGGGCTTGTTCACC
The DNA here is from genome assembly GCA_038215525.1 of Bryobacterales bacterium. Taxonomy (GTDB): domain Bacteria; phylum Acidobacteriota; class Terriglobia; order Bryobacterales; family Bryobacteraceae; genus JALHNI01. The sequence continues at coordinate 4,399 of JBBQQS010000060.1, read as the reverse complement.
GCCGGTGGGCCGGGTGGCTACAGCGGCTTCACCTGTACCGTGTTTTTCAACACATGCACGGGCGCCGCATTCACTCCCAACGGCCCGCCCGGCACGATTACCATCACCTCGGCAGGCCCATCGCTTACCGGAACCATCACCCGTCCGGGCGGTGGTGGCACCATCCCGGTTTCGGGTACCCCCACCGGTCCGTCCTCCGAGCCCGCCGGTCCGCGAGTTACCTTTAGCCCGGCCATGACCACCATCCACCAAAACGCCTGCAACGCGTCGCTGCCGGATCCGACCAAGACGGCCTTTTACACGAACGATGCGAACATCACGCACTGGGTCTCGATTGCCGGGGTGAATCCCGGAGACCTCATCGGAGTGACGTATACGGGGCCGGGCGGCGTTCGTTATTTCGGGCAAACTCCCACCAACTGGAGCAGTATCTGGGTCTGCTACACGCTGCCCGTCTCTCCGGCGGCGGCACCCCAAGGGAACTGGACGGTTTCGCTCAGCGTGAACAACCAGCCTGTTCAGGGTACGGCGGCCCCGTTCACGTTGTCCGCACCGCCACCAGGCCAAGTCGGGACCGGCGGCGGCCCGGGTGGCGGCGGCCAGGGTGGCGGCGGCCAGGGTGGCGGCGGCACTGGTAGCGGCGGCATTGGCGGCACGAGTTGTCCCTCCACCACCAACCTCGCGCTACTCAAGGCGACATCGATCAGTAGCGGCACCGGCAAGGAACTCGGCAACAACGACATCATCAACGAGCCCAACGGCTTCGGCTTCCACACGATCTCAGAGGGCGAGCCATGGTGGCAAGTCGATCTGGGGGCGCTCTCCACCATTTGCGAAGTCCGTATGTACAATCGCACGGACAGCGAGTTCGCCCGCGCCGCTACGGTCCGCGTTCGCCTATCAGCGGGCGAAAATGGGCCTTTCGACACTGCCTACGCGCATGACGGAACGCTGTGGGGAGTGGGTGGCCAGCCCCCGCTGGTGGTCACTTCGCAAGTGGCCAACAAGCAGGCGCGCTACGTCAGGATCCAGTTGGTGGGCACCTCGGTTCTCCATCTGCGCGAGGTACAAGTCTTCGGCATCAGCGCTTCTAGCAGCGGTGGCGGCGGAGGCACTCCCGGTGGCGGCGGCAGTGGCGGCGGTGGAACAGCGGGCAGCGGCACACCGGCCACCGGCCCCGGTCCTGAGCTGGTACCCGGCGGAGGAACGGGTGGCGGGGGCACAGGCGGTGGCGGGACGCCTGGTGGCGGAACCGGAGGCACCGGCGCCGGTGGGGCTGGCGCCTCAGCCACATTGACTGTGCCCGCGAGTGCCAACATCTACGCGGCTGGCAGAACGGCCGTGCCCGGCTTCAATGGTGGTGGCGGAACGTTGCCGCCGGTCTACGCGCTTCCCACCGGATCCGCGGGCCAGGCCTTGACCGTTACCAATGTCAGCGGGACCTTTACCGGTTGCCGCGACTGCGCCACCAATGGACCCGACGGGTCCACCAGCTTCGGCGGCACGAACAGCGATCCCAATGCCGACGCCGGGCAGCAACAACTGCACCGGCTCGGCATCTCCGGCATCCGCCACGACGGGACGAACGGCTTCCTGATCGGTGTCTTCACCAACGGACAGGTTCCTGGGCCACCCCCACCGGCCGCGGTGAACTTTACCACCACCGCCGGCGGCCGCTCTTTCTCGCCGCAGCTGTTTCAGACTTTCTATGTCGGCGATGGGCTCACCGGAACCGGCTCGGGCTCGGTGCAGCAGTTCGTCATCCCGGCCGGAGCCACTCAGTTCTACCTGGGCTTTACCGATGGATTCTCCTTCAGCGGCTTCCCCGGCTACTACGGCGACAACAGCGGCCAGATGACCGCTACCGTCCAGGTAGGAACTGGCACCGGCGGGTCCGGCGGTACGGGAGGCACGGGGGGCGGTGGACCGGGTCTGCTGTGCAACGGCAGCTTCGAGCAGCCCGGCATCGGGGCAACTTCCTACATTACGCTTCCATCCGGCTCGACGATGCTGCCCTGCTGGATTGCCAGCAGCGGAGACATCGATTACGTCGCGACCATCTGGACGGCGTCGGATGGAGCACACTCGCTCGACCTGAACGGAAACGTTACGGGTGCGGTCCGCCAGTCGTTCGCGACGGTTCAGGGAGCCACCTACACCGTTTCGTTCGACTTGGCGGGGAACCCTTTCGGCGGGCCCACGGTGAAGCGCCTGCGCGTGTCAGCGGCTGGGCCATCCGTCGAGAAGTCGTTCGACACGACGGGCAGGACCGGTACCAGCATGGGCTGGCAGCGCCAAACCCACACGTTCATGGCTAACTCCAGCACCACCGTATTGGAGTTTGCCAGCCTGACGGAGTCGTCCTATGGCCCGGCGATCGACAACGTTTGCGTCGTCGAGGGAACAGCCGCTTGCAGTGGCGGCGCCGGCGGTAGCGGAGGCACGGGTGGCGGTGGCACGCCAGGTGGCGGCGGTACGCCGGGTGGCGGCGGCGCCGGGACCGACGCCTGCGTTGGCCTCATCCTCACTCCCGCCGGACAGCCGTTTACCACCGCCAGCGCCACGTTTAGTTTCTCGGTGAGGTCCACCTGTGCCTGGACCGCGACCTCAAACGCAGCCTGGATCCAGATCACCGCCGGCCAGACCGGCAACGGCGACGGAACCGTCAACTTCTCCGTCGCCGCCAATCCGGGTGTGCCCCGTAACGGCACGATCACGGTGGGAGGGAAGACCTTCTCCGTCTTCCAGAATGGAACGACAAGCGGCACCACGCCGGGTTGCAGCTATCCCCTGCAAAGCGCAGCCTCGCAGAGCTTCAACGCGGACGGAACCAACAAGGCCGGCGGGAGCACCGGACTGGTCCGCTTCCTCACCAATCAGACCTGCGCCTGGACCGTGACCGCCGTCTATCCTCCCGGGATGGGCTCAGGGTGGATCACCTTCGCCCCGGTCGCGGGCAGCGGTAACGGAGCCGTCTCCTTTACCCTTACGGCTAACAGCGGCAATGCCCGGCAGGGGGCCATCGTCTTTGCCGGGCAGAACATCGCCATCCTGCAGGACGGCGCGCCTCCAGTGACTCCCGGCGGCGGGACATCCGGCGGCGGTGGTGGCACAACGCCCCCAGGGACACCCGCCATCGCCACTGGAGGCGTCGTGAACGCCGCCAGCTACGCGCCAGGAGGACCACCCAACGGCTTGGCGCAAGGATCGTTCTTCAGCATCTTCGGCTCCAGCCTGGGGCCGGCCGAACCCGTGCAGGCCGGCTATCCTTTGCCGGCCAGCCTAGGCGGCGTAACGGTGCAGATCCTTGCCGGCGGCAACACCTTCAATGCCTATTTGGTCTTCGTATCCGCCGGGCAGATCAACGGTCTGCTTCCTTCGAACCTTCCCCCTGGCCCTGCTCAGATGACCGTCCTCGCCAACGGCCGAACGAGCGCGCAAGCCGCCGTCCTGATCAATCCGACAAGCTTCGGAACATTCTTCCAGGTGGTGGAGGGCAACAACCTGGCTATCGCCCAAAACGTGGCCAGCGCCACCGACTATCCCTTGAACCTGCCGTCATCGCCGGCCAAGCCCGGCCAGATTGTCATCCTCTGGGGCACCGGCCTAGGACCAATCAGTGGCGCCGACAACGTGGCGCCCGGGTCAAACGCCTTCGACATGCGGGGCGCGCCGTCCAACCTCCAAGTGGCGATCACGGTGGGCGGACAAGCGGTTCCGGCCCAGAATATTCTCTACGCCGGGCGGCAAGCGGAGAGCGCTGGCGTAGATAACGTTTACTTCACGCTACCCACGAACGCACTCCTGGGCTGTAACGTGCCCGTGGCGATCACGGTGGGAGGGATCGCGGCCAACGTCACCACCATCGCCATCACTGCCGATGGCTTACCGTGCCGCTAACCGGCCGCGGCTGGCCCAGGCCGGGAGTTCCCACACTGATCTAGAACCAGATCCGGAGGATTAGAAGTATAGCTTCAAAGCGGCCTGCATAATTCGCGGATCGCGGGCGCTGGTGATGCGGCCGAAGTTGGCGTTCTGGAAGGCGGCTATGGGGTTGAAGAAGTTCGGCTTGTTCAGCGCGTTGAAGACTTCCCAACGGAACTCCAGGCGGCGGCGCTCGGTGAATTGGAAGGCCTTGAAGGCACCCAGATCGAAGTTGATGATGCCGGGTCCGTAGAGGTAGTTGCGGCTGGAAGTGCCGAAGGTGCCCAAGGCCGGCAGCGCGAAGGCGCCCGTTTCGAAATAACGGGGAATCATGTCGTTGCGGGAGACGCCGCCGTAGATTTGGGGGGCGCGCTGGATGTCGGCCCGGTCGCGGCCGATGCCGGCCAGGCTACGGTCGACGCCCGCCGAAACGCTGAAAGGCAATCCGGTTTGCAGGGTGGAGATGCCGTTCAAC
>JBBQQS010000059.1:0-16035 GCA_038215525.1 Bryobacterales bacterium | reverse complement strand
GTCCAATCCAGGAAAGGCGAGGGAAAGCCTTGGTGCCGTAAGTAGATCAGATAGGAATAGAGGTTTGAATCAATACCTTGTTTAATATCGCGCATACTGCGGCCAATAGCCTGGACCGTTTTTTTGAAATCCGGGAGTTCTGGAAGGTCTGGCCGGCTCGTTCCCAACAATGATTCGATGACGGGTTGAGTCCGAGAAATCTTGTCGTAGTAATCAAGTAGAGTATACGCAGCACCCGCCGCTACGTCCGGCGATCGCTCAAGCGTAGTTTCGAGATTCCACTCACTATTGCCCAAGCCACGGAACAAGGGCGCATCTAAAGCACGTCCCTTGTTTTCGTTTACCCTAGCCGCTTGCTTAGTCTTGATCTCCTCAAGAGCGTTTGGAAAGTCACTCCAACCGGTGAGTTTAATGGGTTCCATGATTGCTCCGAGGCTATGTCAACAAATCCGGCCGATTGCGCAGTGTCTTCGCCCGTGCCGCCCCAGCGCGCCATTTGCGAATCTCCGCGTGATTCCCCCCTTGCAGGACCTCCGGCACTTCCCAGCCGCGAAACTCCGCGGGCCGCGTCCATTGCGGATAGTCGAGTAAGCCCGCCTGCTCAAAGGACTCATCCACGGCTGACTCATCGTTGCCCAAAACGCCCGGCAGCAGCCGCGCCGTCGCGTCCATTACGATCGCCGCCGCCAGTTCGCCGCCACTGAGGACGTAGTCGCCAATCGACAGCTCTTCATCGGCTAAATGCTCCGCCACGCGCTCATCGACGCCCTCATAACGGCCGCAAATCAGCAGCAATTCCGGGCATTCGGCCGCATAACGGCGTGCGGTGGCTTGGGTGAAGAGCGGGCCTTGGGGCGTCAGTAAGACCACGCGCTGCCCTTTCGCCAAGCGCTCCTCGCGCGAAACAGCAAAGATCGACTCGACAGCCTCAAAGATCGGCGCGGGCTTCATCAGCATGCCCGCGCCGCCGCCGAAGCAGCGGTCGTCGACGGTGCGGTGACGATCGTGGGTCCACTGGCGCAGGTCGTGAATGGCAACCTCTAGCTTACCCGCGTCGCGCGCCCGCGCTACCACGCCGTGCGACAACGGACCTTGGAAGAAGTCCGGAAAGATGGTGAGTAAATGGAAGCGCATTAGGCGTTCAGGTCGCGCAGACCTTCGGGCAAGGTGACATCGATTCGCTTCCGGTCGACATCCACCGTATGGCAGATCTCGGGCACGAAGGGAATCATCAGTTCGCCAATCTGCAGGATGAGCGGCCCCCCGGTTTCAAGATAGTCGTCGACCGTGCCCAGCGACTCGCCCTTCTCGAAGACTTCGCAGCCGACGAGGTCAGCGAAGTAATATTGACCTTCGGCGAGGGGCACGCGTTCGGAACGGGCGATGGTCACCTGTTCGCCGGCGAGCGTGTCGGCGTCGGTCATGGTGTCGATGCCCTCGAATTTGAAGACGGGTTGCCCGGCGTGCCACCACACCTCTTCCACGGTCACCGCACGCCCGGAAGGCATCAGGATCACCTCCGAGAGCTCTTCGAGCCGTTCGGGGTGCATAGTGAGAGGGATGGCGATCAATTCGCCGCGAATGCCGCGTGCGCGCTTGAGTCCTGCGACGATAACGCGGTCGTCCGGCATAGGGACCTTACTCGAGGATTTCGAGCGTGTAGCGACGGTTCAGCTTCATGCTCGCCGCGCCAATCAAGGTGCGGATGGAGCGGGCCGTGCGGCCTTGCTTCCCGATCACTTTGCCCAAGTCGGTGGGCGACACTTTCAGTTCGAGGACGGTGATTTGCTCGCCGCTCAATTCCTTTACCACTACTTCTTCCGGCATGTCGACCAACGCTTTCGCGATGTCTTCCACCAGTTGCTTCATCGATACAGGAGGTGCTTCCATGGGTTCCGCCAATCTGAAATGAGATTTCTCTACCGCGCTACAGCGGGGCGTCAATAACTTACGGCAAAAAGCCTAGACCGCCGTGGGGGCGACAGCCGGGTTCTTTTTCATCAACCGGGCCACGGTGTCGGAGGGCTGCGCGCCCTTCGTCATCCAGTGGGCGATGCGATCGTGCTTGATCACCACCTCGGCGGGCTTGCAAACGGGGTTGTAGTGGCCGACCACTTCCACCGCGCGCGAGTCGCGGGCGCGTTCTTTCTGAATGACTACCAAGCGGTAGGTGGGCTTCTTCTTGGCGCCGAAACGCGCTAAACGGATCATCAACATCGGTGACTAGTATTCCTTCTTTTTTCTATTGTCGCCTAAACGGCACCGAATTGCCACTACCAGTGCGATAGCAAGTGAGGTCCAGGCGAACCAGTCGCCATAGCGCGTGTATGGCGTTTGCCGCAATTCGTAGGCGAAGGGAAGGAGCATGGCCGAAGGCTGATAGGGCAGGGCCTGGGCGTGGATCTGACCGTTGGGCGAGATCGACATCGTGTAGCCGTCGTTGGTGGCACGCAATAGCCAGCGGCCGTTCTCCATGGCGCGCATCCGGGCCAGCGCGATGTGCTGCTGCCGGGCGGCGGAGCGGGCGAAGTAACCGTCGTTGGTCAGGTTCACCAGCACTTCGGCGCCTTGGGCCGCAAACTGCCGGACGAAGTGCGGGAAGGCCGACTCATAGCAAATAAAGGTGCCCCAGCGGCCATTCACCACCACCTGGTCGCCAGGCGTGAAGGTGCCGGCTTCGGTGGAGACCTTCTCCACCATCGACGCGAACGGCCAAGGGACGTATTCGCCGAAAGGCACCAGGTTGACCTTGTCATAGCGCTTGCCGGGGTTGCCTTGCGGGCCAACGAACTGCGCGGAGTTACGCGGCGCGCCGGGCTGAGCGAAAGCGACGGTGCCGAGGATCAGGCTGAGCTGAGACTCCCGCGCCAACCGGTTGGCGGAGAGGCGAAATGCGAGGTCGGTGTCGTAATAGATGCCGACGGGGACTTCAGGCCAAAGGATCGCCTGCGGCTTCGCGGCGGCGCGCTTCAGCGCTTGGCCCGAAAGGTCAAAGAGTGGATAGTAGGGGTCGCGCGGCGGATTGCTCTCGTCGAAGTTGGGCTGGACGGCGATGGCGATTTGATTGGGCTTCGCATCGGGAAGGGGCGGCAGCAGCAGTGGCACGGCCCAGAGGGCGAGCCAGGCGAAGGCACGACGGTCCTGAACGGCAATCAGCAAGGCGGCGGCGCTGAGGGCGAAGAGGAAGGAGAGCCCGTAGACGCCCGTGATCGGCGCGAGACGGGCCAAGTAAGCGGCGTCAAGGCCGGCGTTGCCGAGAGTGAGCCAAGCGAAGCCAAAGTCGCCGTGGGTGCGTTCGAGGCCGGTCCAGAGGGCGGCGATCAGGGGCGGCGCCCAAAAGGCGTACTTCAGTAACGGTCGGGCTAACACGGCAAAGACGGCGGCGTGGAGGCCTTTGGCGAGGCTGAAGAGGATCAGCATTAGCCAGGCGAGCCAGGGGTCCATGCCCCCGTGCCGGGCGAGGGTGCCCGCAATCCAATAGCAGGTGCCGCCCCATTGCAGGATGCCGGCGATCCAGCCCAGGCGGAAGGGCTGGGCGCCCCCGATCGCCCAGAGCAAAGGCAAGAGCGCAACGGGCGCCAGGTACGGGAATCCGCTTTGAACGGCGACCAGGATCAGCGCCGAAAGCACAGCCGAAAGAACCGGCGCGGTTAATGGCGGCCACACTTACTTGCTGGCCTCTTCGCTTACCATGTCAGCCATGTAAGAACTGCGCACCAAGGGGCCAGCGAACACCATTTTGAAGCCGAGCGACAGGCCATGGTGACGGTAAGAATCGAACTCGGCCGGCGTCACGTACTGCTTCACGGCCATATTGCGGCGCGTCGGCTGCAGATACTGCCCGATGGTGGCGACGTCGGCGTGGCCTTGTTCGCGGAGGTCTTGCAGTAAGCCGTGGACCTCGGCCGGCGTTTCGCCCAAACCGACCATCAGGCCGCTTTTGGTAAGGGCTTGCGGGCGATACTGCTTGGCGAAGCGCAGCACGGTGAGCGATTGCTGGTAGTTGGCTTGCGGCCGAACGCGTTTATAGAGGCGAGAGACGGTCTCCATGTTGTGGTTATAGACGTCGGGCCCAGCATCGAGCACCCGGGCGACGGCGTCCAGGTCGCCATTAAAGTCCGGCGTGAGCACTTCGACGCGGGCTTCAGGCAACGCGCGGCGAACGGCCTGGACGGTGAGCGCCCAATGGTGCGAGCCGCCATCGGGCAGTTCGTCGCGATTCACCGAGGTGATGACGACATAGCGGCAGTGGAGCGCCGCCGCCATGCGGGCCACGTTTTCGGGCTCTTCCGGATCGAGCGCAAACTGCACCTTCCGCGGATCGGCCTTGGGCACCGAGCAGAAGCCACAGCCGCGCGTGCAGAGGTTGCCAAGGATCATGAACGTGGCGGCGCCACGGTTGAAGCACTCGTGAATGTTCGGGCAGCGGGCGCTTTCGCAGACCGTATGCAGGTTCAGCCGGCGCAAGTCGGCCTTCAGGTTGGCGACCGACTCAAAGTGCGTTTGGCCATGCCGCAGCCACTCGGGAAGGCGCGGCTGGGCGGTGGCGATTTGGACAAGGTCAGGCAAAGTACCAGTGTACTTGCTCCCTCACGATCACCGTAAGGCTTTAGCGGCGCAGATCGTCGATCTGCATCAGGTCGGCTTCGTCGCGGTCCGCTTGGCCGAAGATGATCTGCCGGCCATCCGGCGAGCGCGCCAGCCGGGAAGCACGGCTGAGGTTGGGGAGCGGGATAAGCCGTTCCACCTCGCCACTGGGGATCTTGATCCGGGCCAAGGAAGCACGGCGGTCAAGGGAGAAATAGCTGTAGGCCAGCGCCCCAGACGCCAGGATAGGCCCGATTACCACCGGCAACTTGGCCGCGAGCGCCTGCTCGGTTCTGGTGCCAAGATCCAAGGCAGCGATGGCGCGGTCAGCGCGGCGGTAGAGCAGCGTTCCGCCATCCGGAGAGAGACTGGGCAGCGAGCCACCGCCAGCCGTCAGCTTCTCCGCCTGGCGTGGATCGGCTGCCGCCACGGCATTGGCGATGGGGCTGGGCGAGCGATAGATCTCGGAACGCCCCGAACGGTTGGAGGCAAAGTACAGCCACTTCCCATCCGGCGACCAAATGGGATCCTGACTCGAATACTTCTCCGAGGTGAGGGGCTTGGCCGAGTCGAAGGGCGTCTCGGTAACCAAAATCTGCGGATTGCCTGTGGGGCGCGAATCGAATGCCACCCAACGGCCATCCGGAGACCAGGACGGGGAGCGGGAATAAGCCGGACCCAAGTGAGTGATCTGCACGCAGTCGAGGCCGGTCACCTTCCAGGACCAAATCTCTGAGGGCCCGGAGCGATTCGAGGAGATCGCCAGCCGCTGGCCGTCGGGCGAATAAACCGGCGTGTTCTCGATGCGGGTCGAATTCTCTAACGGCGAGGACCCGACGACCTTACCGTCCGGGACATCGAACTGCACCCGCCACAGGTTCACATCCACCATATTGCGGACGTAGACGACCCGCCAACGGCCGTCCGGCAGGCGCGCCACCGCCGGCTGCACCGCATCCTCGTCGGAGGGCGAAAGCTGTTTCGAAAAATGGCCGCCAAACCAGTCGAATTCCGTCCGCCACAGGCTCTGGCTATCGCTCGCTCCCATGGAATACAGCACCGACTCATCCGGACCGGACATGCCAGCCGCATAGAGATCGCAGGTGTTGAAAGTCGCGCAACGGCAAAAGACCAGGCGGCGGCCATTGGGAGACACGGCCGGGTTGAAGTCGCCGGAGGAACCCGGTAAGGGATCGAGCAACCGGCGCGTCTCTCCGGTCTGCACCGAGATGGCGACCAGGCGGGCCGGCGGCAGGCCCAGCATGGAGCCGATCCCCAAACTGGTAAGAATCCACTGGCCATCAGCGGTATACCGCACGGTGGGCCCAGGGATGTTGGCCACGTATTCCAGTGACCGGATTACGCGGTCCGTTCCGCCAAAACCGGATCGCACCACGAGCGTGGCCACGTCCTCATCCTTGGCGTTGTCGTGAACGTAACGCACAAAGGCGATTTGCTGCCCATCGGGGGACCAGGCGGGGTTGAAGTCGAGATCGCTGGTCAGCCGCTCGGAGGCACCGGTGGCAAGGTTCTTGAGCCACAGTCCCATCTGAGACAAGTCGAGCTTCCCGTCGGGATTTCGCGCCCGGACCGAATAGAGAACCTGCGACCCATCGGGCGAGAGCGCCGGTCCGATTTCCTTCCCCGGGGAGGACGTGAGGGGCGTCGCCTTCCAAGACGTGTCGGTCCTGCTCGATGCCATCCACCACGCGACGGCCAAACCACCCACGACGAGCGCCGCGATCGCACCCAGGGTCGTCAGGGATCGGGTTTTCGGCGGCACCTGGGGCGGCAAAGCAGCCGGCCCAACTGCGATTGCCTTAACCGCTTCCAGGAAGCGATAGCCACTTCGAGGCACGGTTTCGATGAAGAGCGGCTCGGTCGGGCTGTCGCCCAGGATCCGCCGGAGCGAAGAGATGTGCACGGTGAGGTTACTCTCCTCCACCGTCGTTTCCGGCCATACCGCCGCCATGATCTCTTCTTTTGTCACCAAATGACCCGCCTTCGACAGCAGCACTGAAAGAATCTCGAATTCTTTTGGCTTGATCGACAATGGATCGCCGCCCTTGGTTAGAGTCTTTTCATGTCGGTCCAACCGGAACGGACCAAATTCCCATAAGTTCAAGTCTGCCAACGGATTCGGAAGCCTTTCGGAGATCTTTTGGAGAGCTTTCGGCGGCTCTTCAGGACCAGCATAGCCGCTTCTCGCTACCTTTCTTACATAGCGGCAGATGCGAAGAGAGAAGGACTAAGTATGGCAACTAGGCAGGACCCAGAAATCAGCCGGCAGGCGAGTTTTGAGCGGGAAGCTATCCCCCATCACCGGGCGATTCATCGGACGGCTGCCAGGTTTTTAAAGAACCGGGGCGGTGCCGACGAGGTAACCCAGGAGGTGTTCCTTACCGCGTGGAAATCTTTTGACCGCTTCCGTGCCGGCACCAATTGCCGCGCTTGGCTCTATCGAATTCTGGCCTTCACGGTACTCCACTACCGGCGTCACGAGCGCCGCTTCCCCGAAGCGTCGCCCTGTCAGACTGAAGCTCTGGTCGCAGCCCCCTACATCAATGATCGACTCACCGACCGCCATCTGTTGCAGGCCTTAGGCCACTTGCCGGAACACTACCGCCGGACCTTACTACTGGTCGACTTGCAGGATCACTCCTATCGCGAAGCGGCCCAAGTCATGAACGTCCCGGTCGGAACCGTCATGTCGCGCCTGAACCGCGCCCGCCGGCGCATGCGAACTCTGTTGGCCGACTCGACCGATACGGCCCGATAAGCCGGCGAACCCACTAACCCGATGAAAGGGTACAATCGCAGATGCTCCCCGCGAGCGCACCGCATGCAACGCCGACTCTTTCTCACCCTTCCCCTCGCGATCGCCGCTTCACCGGCCTTCAACGTGGCTGCTATCGACCGGGCCCGAATCCTCCGTGCGGCCGACAAGTACCTCAGCGAAGCACCGGTAACCGTGACGGCTTCCGCCAGCCCCCGCAGCGCCGGAGGTAAACACGATTTCTTTAGCGAAGGCGACTACTGGTGGCCGGATGAGAAGAACCCGGCGGGCCCCTACATTCAGCGCGACGGCATGACGAACCCGGCCAACTTCGTCGCTCACCGGCAAGCCATGGTGCGACTCTCCCTGCAGGTGCCGTCCCTGACGGCGGCCTGTGTGATCACCAAGCAGAAGAAGTACGCGGAGCACGCGGAGCGTCATCTGCGAGCCTGGTTCCTGGACGAAGCCACGCGCATGAATCCGCATCTGCTTTACGCCCAGGCGATTCAAGGGCGCTTCACCGGCCGCGGCATCGGCATCATCGACACCTTGCACCTGGTGGAAGTGGCGCGCGCGGCGGGGTTCCTCAAAAATGTGGACGTGCGGCCCTGGTTTCGCGAGTACCTCACGTGGATGACCACGCATCCCAACGGCAAGGACGAGCGGGACGCCAAAAACAACCACGGCACCTGCTGGACGATGCAGGTGGCGGAGTTTGCGCGCTATACGGGCGACGCGGCCTTAATGGCACAGTGCCGCGAACGCTTCAAGACGCTCCACGTGCCCGGCCAAATCGCCACCGACGGCAGCTTTCCCTTGGAACTCCGGCGCACCAAGCCCTATGGTTACGCGCTCTTTAACCTGGAGGCGATGGCCGGCATCTGCCAGACGCTTTCGACGCCGCGGGACAACCTGTGGACCTTTGCGCTGCCCGACGGCCGCGGCATGCGCGCCGCTATGAGTTACATGGCGCCTTTTATCGCCGACAAGAAGACATGGCCGCTGCCGCCCGACGTGATGTACTTCAACGAATGGCCGGTGCGGCAGGCCAGTTTGTTATTCGCCGGGCTGGCCTACGGTAACGCCGAGTATCTCGCCCAGTGGCGCAAACTGAACCCGGACCCGACCGTGGAAGAGACCATCCGCAATTACCCCATCCGCCAACCCGCCCTTTGGGTGAGTTAGTAAGAGGAACCTATCATGAACCGTCGTCACTTCTTAGCTTCATTTACTGCCGCGGCTGCCGCCCAGGCGGCCGTCCCTAAGGCCCCGAATATCCTGCTGATTATGGCCGATGATATGGGTTACTCCGACATCGGCTGTTACGGTTCCGAGATCCGGACTCCGAACTTAAATGCCCTAGCCAAGGACGGTGTCCGCTTTACTCATTTCCACAACACGGCGCGCTGTTGCCCCACTCGCGCGTCTTTACTGACGGGCCTCTATTCGCACCAGGCGGCGATCGGGCACATGGTGAACGACTACGGCGAACCCGGCTATCGTGGTGACCTTAGCCAGAACGCCGTTACCATCGCCGAGGCCTTGAAGCCGGCTAATTACAACACAGCCATGATCGGTAAGTGGCATGTAACTCCACCGGACCCCAATAAACGGCACAATTGGCCCCGGAAACGCGGATTCGACTACGCCTATTCCACCATCGTGGGCTCGAACAATTACTACGCGCCGCACCGCTTGATTCGGAATGACGAATATATTGAACCGACGGGCGATTATTACTACACGGATGTACTTTCCGACGAAGCCGCTAGTTACATTCAGAAACAGAAGGGCGCGGCGAATCCGTTCTTCATGTACCTGGCCTACACGGCGCCCCATTGGCCACTGCACGCTCGCGATGAGGACATCAAGAAGTATGAGGGCCGTTACCAGGGCGGCTGGGACAAGTTACGCGCCGAGCGCTATCAGCGGATGCTCGAAGTGGGCGCGGTAGAAAAGAAGTGGGGTCTCGCGCCGCGCGACCCGGAGACTCCGGCCTGGGAGTCGGTGCCAAACAAAGAGTGGCAGCAGCGCCGCATGGAAGTCTACGCCGCGCAGATTGAAAGCCTCGACCGTGGTATCGGCCGTGTGCTCGACGCCCTCCAAGCCGCCGGTCTGGCCGACAACACCTTGGTGATGTTCCTCGCCGACAACGGGGGCTGCGCCGAGACCATCGGCAATGAACCGCGCCCCGGCAATGGCTCCGGCGTGTTGAATGGCCAGAAAGTCATCTGGGGCAATCGGCCGGAGTTGATGCCCGGACCTGCCGGCACCTTCCAGAGTTACGGGCCCGAGTGGGCGCACCTGAGTAACACGCCCTTCCGGCTGTATAAGCACTGGGTGCACGAAGGCGGCATTTCCTCGCCGTTTATCGCGCGCTGGCCGAATCAAATCAAACAACGCGGGGGCTGGAGCCACCAAGCCGGCCACGTAATCGACCTGATGGCCACCTGCCTCGACGCCGCCGGGGCCACCTACCCGAAAACCTACCAGTCGAAATCCATTACCCCGCTCGAAGGTAAGTCGCTGTTACCAGCGATGCGGCAACCCAAGCGCGTGACGCCCCGCAATATTTATTGGGAGCACGAAGGCAACCGCGCGGTGCTCGATGGTGATTGGAAATTGGTCGCCAGGCACAAAGGGCCGTGGGAACTCTATAACCTCGCGCAGGACCGGATTGAGATGAAGGACCTCGCCGCGGCTGACCCCGCGCGCGTGAAGAAGATGACCGCACAGTACGATGCCTGGGCAGAGCGTTCGCAAGTGGTTCCCTGGGACAAGCTGAAGCGGAGCTAGGAAGATTTTTTGGCCCGGCCCGAACGTGGCGCGGAATCGGAGTTCGAATCGGTTTCTCGCGAATGAACCCAACTTTGTAATAGCGTCGCCGCGCAGATGATCGCTCCTCCCAGCATGGCGAGGCCGGAAGGCTGTTCGCCATGGAAAAGGTAGGTCCACACTGGGTTGAGCGCGGGCTCAAGCAGGATCAGGACGCTGGCTTCAAAGGCGGGGACTTGAGCGAGTCCGCGGTTGAGTAAGTAGTAACTGAGGGCGATTTGGAAGACCCCCAGGTAGAGCAGGACCGAGACGTCGGGGAGAGAGAAAGCGGGGATAGGCAAAGCGGGGCCGAAAGCGAGGGCGGCGGCGAAGAGGTTGCCCATGGCGGCGGTGGCGTCAACGCCCGGGACGCCGGTGCGATTAAGCCAGCGGAGGCCGGCGACCGTGAGGGCCCAGGTGAATCCGCTGGCGGCGCCGCAGAGATTACCGAGCCAGGGGTTGGGGGCGGTGACGGCGTTGGGCTCCTGACCCACGAAGAAGAGGGCCATCCCCACCGCAGTGGCGGCGGCGACCAGCAGGTCACGGGCGCGCCAACGTTCGCCCAGCCACCAGGGCGCGATGAACAGCAAGGACAAGGGGGCAGTCGCCTGGAGGAAAATGGCGTTCGCCGAGGTGGTAAGTTTCGTGGCGAGCACGAAGAGCACCAGCGTGGCGGCATACGCCACGCCCACGGGCACCATCCGCCAGCCCCAACCGCGGCGCGCGGCGGGGAGCAGCGCCAGCAGGACCAGCGCGGCCACCAGCGACCGGTAGGAGGCGATTTGCCAGGCCGTCAGCGATGCCGCTTTGATGGCGGCGCCGCCGGTGGAGAACAGGAAGGCAGCGGCGAGAATCGCCACGCGGGCATTCATGGGACTTCAGTTTAGCAGGCGAGCGAAAGTGCATTCACAACAATTTCGTAGCTCGGTAAAATTCTCGTAAGTGGCTTACCCACCTATACTTACAGCGAAGGCCGGGGCGGCGAAGTACCGAAGAATTTGGTGCGCGGGCAGTAAACTGGAGGTACACAAGGAATCTGTGATGAACTCCAGCCAATTCGCCGATACGCGCCTGATCGAATACCCCGAGGCGCATCCTCTCGTAACCAAACTGCTTGCCCGCTATGGCCTTCAGTTCCCCCCGGAGAAGGCCGCGCAGTCGGCGATGGTGACGGTGCAGATTGCGCTCCCAAATGGGAGCGCCCTGCTATGGGATCGCGCTACCTCGCTCGACCGGAACCAGGTGCGGCGGGATCTGCTCAGGTCCGTGTCGCTCACTTTGCAAGACACTCTTCGCTGCTGGATCCCGTATTTGTGGCTCTCCTATCCGCCGAACTGGGCCGACCGCGACCAACTGTGGCCGATGCTGATCTATGCCTCTTCGCGCACCTTTAAGCCCCTGTCGCGGGAGAATTTCGCTTTTGACCTGCTCGACGACAGCACCCTGCCCGCTCTGCTGCGCTCCTCCTTGCCGGCGCTCAAGCACTGGGTGCCGCTCTTCCAGGCAATTCACTACCAGCGCCCCGGCCCGCGACGCGAATTGCGCATGGACCGCTTGCTCGGTGTGGTCGAACAGGCCGACTTCAACCCCTACTGCTTGAAACGTCTGCTGGCGCACGAGCAGAAGCTGATCGCCGCCTTCACGGACCTTGCCGACGGCCAATCCCGCGAGAGCGGCGTTGAACGCTTCGGAACCTTGATGCAGCGCCACCTCAGCCGGATCTACACCAACGCCGACTTCACTTTCCTCGCCCCGTTGCTCTACATGGAGATGGAAAATACGCTCGCGAAACATCTGCTCGGCCAGCCGATTCTCGATGCCCGCTTAACGGTGGCCGAACCCGCAGCGGACGTCCGGCCCCTGCCGTTGCGGCCGTCAGTGGCTCGTTATCCGCAACCGCGCACGGGTCAGCAACCAAATTCCCTCCCGTCCGTCCATCTCTCTTGAGCCGCTACACTGGAGTTATCCGCATGAAATACCTTGTTCTTTCGCTCGCCCTGAGCGTCAGCCTTTTGGCTCAACCCAAACCGGCCGCCTCGAAACCGGCAGACCCGGTGGCCAAAGCGCCGCCCAAACTCACCGACGTCGTCGCCACCATCAACGGCCAAAGCTGGACCCGCGCCGACCTGGAAGAATACATTGACGCCCTGCCGCAGGATCGGCAAACCATCTACCAGACCAACCCCCAGGAATTCCTGCGTCAACTCGGCATTCTCGAGTACATGGCCAAATTGGCCGATCAGGAAAACGTCCTCGCCGATGGCCGTTTCAAGTACCGCTATCGCTTCGAACGTAGCCGCATGATGGGCGACTTTATCCAGCAAAAGAAGCAAAACGCGATGCAGGCCACCGACGCCGAGATTGAAGCGGCTTACAAGAAAAACAGCGATAAGTACACTACCGCCAAAGTCCGTATGATCTACATCTCCTTCACCCTGCCACCGGCCCAAGGCACCAACGAGGAGACGGCGAAGGCCAAGGCCCAGGACATTTACCTGAAGCTGAAATCCGGCGCGGACTTTATCAAATTGGTGCAGGAACACTCCGAGCAGTTGAAGGAACAGGACGGCAGCCTCGGCACGCTCACCAAAGCCGACGCCATTCCCGAAACCATCAAGACCGTCGTCTTTTCTCTGAAAAAAGGCGAATTCAGCCCGCCCACCCGGCATGATAATGGCTACTACATCTTCCTGTGCGAGGACTACCAGGTGCAGGCCCTGGACGATATTCGCGACACCATCTCCTCCGACGTACGCGCGCAGAAGTTCCGCGATTGGTTTACCGATGAAACCAAGAAAAGCAAAGTGGAGTTTCTGCACCAAGACTACTTCAAGCCCACCGTCAAGTAACCACCGTGCGGATTCACTTTGAGCCCCAATTGCGTGCCGCCCGCGGCAAGTTGGTATCGGGCGGCAAGCCTGGCCTACCCGTACACGCCGGTTCGTTCATCCGCGAGCGTAAGATCATCCTCGATTCCGAACTCCTGGTGCATGCGCCGGAGTTGATGCGCATCTTGACTCATGAGCTGTTCCACTTTGTCTGGCGCCGTCTCGACAACGCGACGCGCCAGAGTTGGGACGCCTTGGCGCGCGGACAATTGGGTTGGCCTGGCGAACTCGGCTGGTCAGCCGAATGGCGTAAGCAGTCGCTCAAGTCGGCGGACTCAGCCTCCGGCACGCGTCGCTGGCGCGAGTATCTCTGCGAAAGCTTCTGCGACTCCGCCGCCTGGTATTTCTCCGGCCGCCAGCGTCATCCCGAATACACCTTGCCCACGAAACTGCGCCGCGGACGGCGCCAATGGTTTGCCCGGCTGCTGTTGGAAAGGAAACTTCCCCTGTGAGGGATGGCTATACTAAATATATGCTTGCCCGTTCGCGCGCGCTCCTTCTGATCCCGGCCCTCGTCGCCTTAGTGGCCTGTGTGGGCACCACCAAGGCGGTTTCTCCGGTGAAGCCGGAGTCGCAACGAAAGAAGGCGCCGGAGTTCACGCTCAAGGACTCGAACGGCCAGCCCGTCAAGCTTTCTGACTTCAAGGGCAAGGTGGTTTTGCTCAACTTCTGGGCCACTTGGTGCGGCCCTTGCAAGGTGGAGATCCCCTGGTTCATCGACTTTGAAACGCGCCTCCGGGACAAAGGGCTGGTCGTGCTGGGCGTGGCTATGGATGACGAAGGCTGGGACGCGGTGAAACCTTACATTACCTCCAAAAAAGTGAACTATCGCGTGGTGATGGGCGACGACCTGATGGCCAACCTCTACGGCGGTGTGGAATCCTTGCCGACAACGTTCGTTATCGACCGCGACGGCCGTATCGCCCGCACCCACATAGGTTTAGTGAGTAAGAGTGAATACGAAAATGATCTTCAACAATTGCTTAAACAAAAAAGCGCGAGTGCTGCTCCTTTTGAGCTCGCTGGCCGCTAGCGCCTGCGCCCAATCCACCACGCTCTTGACGGTGACGCCACCGGCCCGCGCTGCGCTCAAGCGGGGAGAGACGGTGACGGCCAAGGTGGGTATCAAGATCGCTCCTGGCTTTCACGTGAATAGCAACGCGCCGCTCGATGAGTATCTCATCCCGCTGCGGCTTACCTGGCAGGCCGCGCCGCTGGAGTTGAAAGATACGGTCTTCCCCGCCCCGAAGATGGAAAAGTCGGACTTTAGCCCCAAGCCGATCGCCGTTTTCGACGGCTCGTTTGAGATTACGAGTAAGTTCGCGGTACCGGCATCGGCGCCCATCGGCGCGGGCTTTGTCACCGGGAAATTGCGCTACCAGGGCTGTAACTCCACCACCTGTTTTCCGCCCAAAACCATCGACGTCAAATTCAGTTACGATCTGCAGTGATGGCGACCATCTTCCACGTCGACATGGACGCTTTCTTCGTGTCGGTGGAAGAACTGTATGATCCGCTATTAAAAGGCAAAGCCGTGGTCGTCGGCGGACAAGCTCATGAACGCGGCGTAGTCTCGGCCGCCTCTTACGAAGCGCGTAAGTTCGGGGTCCATTCCGCGATGCCCCTCCGCCAAGCGGCGAAGCTTTGCCCCCATGCCATCTTTCTGAATGGCCATCGTGAGCGTTATGCGGAGTCTTCCCGAGCCGTCGAGCAAGTACTCCGCGGTTTCTCGCCCCTGGTGGAGATGGCGTCGATTGACGAAGCTTACCTGGATATGACCGGTACCGAGCGCCTACATGGCCCGCCGTTTCGCGCCGCCCATCGATTGCACGCCGCCGTTTCTGAGCGGACGCGGCTCAACTGTTCGATTGGCATTGCCGCATCCCGGTTGGTCGCCAAAATCGCTTCGGACCAAGCCAAGCGCCACGGCATTCTGCACGTGCTTCCCGGCCAGGAGGCAACCTTCCTTGGCCCACTCGATGTCGGCCGGATTCCGGGGGTGGGCGAAGTAACGGGACGGCACCTGAACGGGATGGGTATCCGGAAGATCCGCGATTTGGCGGCGCTCGATGAGACGGTGTTGGGCCAAAGATTCGGACGACTGGGCTTGGCGCTAGCTGGAAAAGCCAAAGGCGAAGACGCTGGCGGTTGGTTCGATACCGCCATTGGCGACGATAGCGGCCCGAAGTCCATCTCGCACGAACATACTTACTCCGAAGATACGGCCGATGCGCAACACCTCGAGAGTACCCTCGAGAAATTAAGCGAGATGGTCGCGCGGCGCCTGCGCGACCACAGCTTGTACGCCCGCACCATTCAACTGAAGCTACGCCACCAGGATTTCTCCACCATCACCCGCGCCCATACGCTCGATCAACCGACACAACTGGACGCGGACCTGATCCGCGAATCGCGCGCCTTGTTTCGCGCGAACTGGAAACCCGGCCGCAAGATCCGGTTGTTGGGCGTGCAGGTATCTTCGCTTACCGAATCCGGTGGGCAGATGAACTTACTCTCGGGCGGCCAGGACGACAAATGGAAACGCGCTCTATCCGCCATCGATAAGCTGCGTGGGCGCTTCGGCGACTCGACGGTTTCCCTCGCTGCCGGCCTCCAAGGCGAGTTCCGCGCGCGGGTACATGACGGCAAAGAGCACACCAAGAACAAATAACTTACTTCAGGGGACAGTTGGTCTTCACGGTGAGCGTTTGTTCCAGGTGCAATGATTCCCGCTCGCCGGCGAATTCGGCGCGGACGGCTAGCTGTAATCTCGGCGGCTTGCCGTCAGAGGTTTTCGGCGGGAGAGTAGCCGTCCACAGGTCGGTGGTTCTCTCCGGCACCACGCTCGAATTATTCGATGACTGCACCAGGGCGCCTGGCGGCAGCAGACAATCCGCTCCCGCTAAACAGGCGACGGTATTGTAGTGGGATTCCAACGGAGCGTAGTTACTCGAAATCGCCTGCACGGAG
>JBBQQS010000058.1:0-16075 GCA_038215525.1 Bryobacterales bacterium | reverse complement strand
CGGCCCGAACGGCTCGGGCAAGACGACGCTCTACCGGATGATCGTCGGCGAAGAGGTGCCGGACGAAGGCGACGTCTCCGTGCCGAGGAAGCTGACCATCGGTTACTTCCGGCAGGATGTCGAGGAGATGGCCGGACGTTCCGTGATCGACGAGGCCATCGCCGGCAGTGGCCGGGTGGGCGACCTGCACCATGAACTCGAAGCGCTGCAGCACGCCATGGAGGACCCGGCGCGCGCGGGAGAACTCGATAAGATTCTCGACCGCTTTGGCGAAGTGCAGGATGAGTATCTGCATTTGGACGGCTATACGCTCGAGGCCCAGGCCCGCGAGGTGCTGCATGGCCTGGGCTTCCAGGACGACCAAATCGACGGCGACGTGGGCGCGCTCTCCGGCGGTTGGAAGATGCGCGTCGCCTTGGCCCGCGTGTTGCTGGGCCGGCCCGACGTCCTGTTGATGGACGAGCCCACGAACCACTTGGACCTTGAGAGCATCATTTGGCTCGAGCAGTTCCTGAAGGCCTATCCCGGCGCGCTCCTGATGACTTCGCATGACCGCGAGTTTATGAACCGGATCGTCACCAAGATCGCCGAAATCGATGCGGGCGAAATCATCACTTACTCCGGCGACTATGACTTCTATGAGCGCGAATGCGTCATCCGCGAAACCAATCACCAAGCTGCTTTTGCGCGGCAACAAGCCATGCTCGCCAAGGAGCAGCGCTTCATTGAGCGCTTCAAGACGCACGCCGCGAAGGCCGCGCAGGTGCAAAGCCGCATCAAGCAACTCGACAAGATCGAGAAGCTGGAGATGCCGAAGAAGCGGCAGATCGTGAAGTTCGATTTCCGCGTGCCGCCGCGTTCGGGTGACCAAGTGGCGGTGATCGAGAATCTGCACAAGGCCTACGGCAAGCGCGTCATCTACCAGGGCCTGAATCTCACCATCCGCCGCGGCGAACGCTGGGCGGTGATGGGCCGCAATGGCGCGGGCAAGACCACTTTGCTCAAGATGATCGCCGGCGCTACGCAACCCGACGAAGGCAGCGTCCGCCTCGGCGCCAGCCTGAGCATGGGCTACTTCGCTCAGCAAAGCCTGGACATTTTGGACTCCAATCTCTCCATCATCGATCAGTTGCAAAACGACTTCCCCAACGAGAGCATCGGCTCATTACGCTCACTGATCGGCGCCTTCCAGTTTTCGGGCGATGACGCCGAGAAGCAGATCCGCGCGCTTTCGGGCGGTGAGAAATCGCGTTTGGCGATGGCCCGCATGCTCTACAATCCGCCCAATTTCCTGGTGCTCGACGAGCCCACCAACCACCTGGATTTGGCCACCAAAGAGATGCTGGTGGGCGCGCTCAAGAACTTCGAAGGCACCATGATCTTCGTCTCGCATGACCGTGCCTTCCTGCGCGGCCTGAGTTCCCGGGTGCTTGAGTTGGGAGGCGAAACCGGCCAGGAGCGCGAGCCGCGCGTGTATCCCGGCACTTACGTTGAATACGTGCAGGCCCTGGGGCACGAGGCGCCCGGCATCTACTCATGACGCGCCGTCACCTGCTTCCGCTGGCCGCGGTCGCCGCCTGCAATCGCAGAAACAAGCGAGTGATCGGCGTGGTGCCCAAGGCCACCTCCCACCTCTTCTTCATGGCCGTCCATGCGGGCGTGAAGCAGGCCGCCGCGGAGTTCGGCTTCGACATCGACTGGAATGGCCCGCAGGACGAAACCGACCATGCGCGGCAGATCCAGGTGGTGGATGCGATGGTGGCGCAGAAGGTGAACGCGCTGGCCATCTCGGCCACGGACGAGAACACGCTGAGCCAAGCCGTCCAGCGCGCGATCGACGCGGGCATTCCGGTATCGGTCTTCGATTCCGGGGTGAATGCTCGCGGCTACCTCACCTTCGTGGCGACCGACAACCTCGCTGCGGGAGTCACCGCGGCGGAGCGACTGGCCGGTCTCGTCAAAGAGAAGGGTAAGGTCGGCATGGTGATGCACAAGCCCGGCGGCACGTCCACCATGCTGCGCGAGCAAGGCTTCGAAGCGACGATGAAGAGGTACCCGGGCCTGACGATCGCAGCGCGCCAATACGGCATGGCGGATCGGGCCAAGGCTCGCGCCGCGGCGGAGAACATGCTGACGGCGCACCCCGACATGGCGGGCCTGTTTGCCTCCAGCGAAGCCAGTTCCCTGGGCGCCATGCAGGCGATCGAAAGCCGCGGGCTTTCCGGGAAGGTGAAGCTGATCACGTTCGACACCAGCGACTCGCACATTGCGTCACTGAAGGCCGGCACCATCGACCTGATGCTGGTGCAGGATTCGCACCGCATGGGCTATGAAGTGGTGAAGAGCTTGGCCGTGAAGCTTCAGGGAGGCACGCCGCCGACGCGGCTGGACCTGCCGGTGCAGATCATCGCCCGGGCGGACCTCATGCGCCCCGAAGTCCAGGCCTTGCTGAGCCCGCCGCATTAGCTTAATAAAATTCTCGACATGCATTGCACCTAGCCCGCTGCGTCAGTTGTGGGGTAACTTCGCGCCCCTGCCCTGGAAACCCCACAGCTTACGCTGCGGGCTAGAGCTCTAATGCTCTGGGATTTCGCAGCTGGGGTAACTGGCTAACATATTGCCACCTTGAAAACCCAGGGTTTGACTCAGGCCGATTTGCGAAGTGAATTACCCATCACAAGTAAGCGACTTAGTCAGGCGGAAAAACCGCTCGGGCATCGTCTTCACCCGGCCTTTATCTAATACTTCGGAGAGCGGCGTAAGTAAAGCGATGCGGCCGGCGGGATCGAGAGCCGCAAAGTTCTGACTGGCGAGCCAAGCCACACCATCGCGCATCAGTTTCCGGTGCTCGGGGTTCGCGTTCACCACGAGGTCAATGTAACCGGGCACGCCCGCTTTGCTCGCCCCGGGAGTGTCGGTGTCGGGAATAATGACGTCGGTTAGCGTCGAAAGCAGGGCAAATTCAGCTTCGGTAAAGAATTTACGCGGACCCGTCGAAGCTTGCGCCCCTGGAGTATGTCCCGCGTGTGGTTCGGCGTGCTGGCCGTATAACTCATTGCCCGTGTAAGGAAAAGTACAGGTCGCGCTGATGGCACCGATGATCTTGAGGGTTTCGCGGCGTTCGGCCATGTTACATCTCTCCTTTTTTGAAGCGTTCCGCCAAATGCTCCGCGGTGCGCGCGGCCAGGGCCATCATGGTGTGGGTGGGGTTCTTTTCAGAGGCCGAGGGGAACACGCTGCCGTCCACGACATACAAGTTACTAACGTCATGCGTGCGACAATTCCGGTCCACCACGCTGGTTTTCGGATCGGTCCCCATGCGGCAGCCGCCTAACTCGTGGTTGGGCTTCGGCTCGTTGCTGACATCGAGAATTTCTCCACCCGACGCGCGGACAATTTCGCGGCCCCAGGTGGTCATGTCGTTGAAGATCTTCCAGTCGTTATCGCTCCAATGGAGTTCCCGTTTCACTTCCGGTAGGCCCCACTCGTCGCGGTTATTTTCGTCTAAGTAAATTCGGCTCCTGCCGTCCGGAATCTTCTCCCCATAGGGCGACCAAACGACATAGGCCGGGTAAGCTTCTTTCACGGCATTCTTGAAGTCCGCACCGAAGCCGGGGAACTTCCGGGCCCAACCGACGCCGCGGCGATTCTGGTAGCCGAATTGTGCGCCGAAGCTCCGGGCATAGCCGCGATTGCGGGTGTGCATGAAGGAGGGTTGATAGGCATGGTCTAAAAAGCCCTCGTCATTGGCCAGTTGCTTACCCTTGTGCTTCGTCAGTAAGAACTCGATGCCGCCGGTAAAGTGCGGAATAAAGTGCTGCCCCAGTTGGCCACTCGAGTTTGCCAAGCCGGTGGGATATCGGCGAGACTTCGACATTTGCAATAAGCCAACGCTCTGCACGCAGGCGCAGGAGACGACGACCGCTCGTCCGCGAATTTCACCCGGTTTCTTCGTCAACCGGTCAATCGTCGCCACACCAGTTACTCTATTCTCGGCCGATAACAATACTTCACGGGCCAAAGTATCGGTGAATAAGGTCAACTTACCGGTTTGACGAATGGCGGGAATAATATGGACGTCGTAAGAGTTGTATTTCGCCGCCACGTCGCAGCCGGCCATGCAATTGCCACAGTAGTGACAAGCCGGGCGACCGCTCTTCGCCTTGGTGAGCGTCGACTTCCGCACGTGGATAATC
This sequence comes from Bryobacterales bacterium, assembly GCA_038215525.1. Taxonomy (GTDB): domain Bacteria; phylum Acidobacteriota; class Terriglobia; order Bryobacterales; family Bryobacteraceae; genus JALHNI01. The sequence continues at coordinate 11,879 of JBBQQS010000058.1, read as the reverse complement.
TTCACACCCAACTTCGCCGCGCCGCGCTGCAGGAGCACGTCGCTGCACTTCAAAGGCGCCGGCGGCAGGAAGATGCCGTCGGGCAGATCGGTAAGGCCATCGAGGTTACCGCACACGCCCACTTCGCGTTCGAGGCTGTCGTAGTGCGGGGCCATATCGGCGTAGTCGAGCGGCCAATTCTCGCCCGCGCCGTCGTCCCAATCCTTGCCCTTAAAGTCACGCTGCGAGAAGCGCCATGCCACGGCATTCCAGGTTTGGCTTTTGCCGCCGGCGCCGCGGGTGCGCTGGGAGTCCATGCCGGCCTTGCCGGGCTTCATGGTCGGAATATGCCGGTTGGCGAATTCAAACGGCATAGCGTGGGTATTGAAGTCGGTACGCGTGTTCAGCTTGGGCCCGCCTTCGATCAAGGCGACGTCCACCCCCTGACGAGCGAGACGCCCGGCGAGCGTGCCGCCGGAGGCGCCGGAGCCAACTACCACCACGTCAAAGATTTTTTGCTGGGCCATTACTGAGTAGGTTTATCACAGTTCAGCCCAACAGTTTCGCGATGCGCGCGCAGATCGCCGGTTCCCGCGCGGCTAGGTTCTCGTTCTCTTCGGGATCGGCAAGCACGTCGAACAGCAGGGGTCCGGCGGCCATTCCCCGGACGTACTTATAACGGCCCTCTATTGCCAGCCGCCAGCCATCCATCCCGGAGAGCACGTGCCCGCGCGTCCGCTTCGACTTCCCCGTCACCAGTGGGCGGAGCGAACGGCTTTCCATCTGGGCCGGACGTGCGACACCCGCGTAGTCCAGAAACGTGGCCACCACGTCCAGGGTCGTGGTGGGCGAATCCACCCGCAGACCCTGCTTCACATCCTGGCCCCAGACCACCAACGGCACGCCAACGGAGCCGTGATAAGGATGGCGCTTGGCCCACAAATTGCGGTCACCCAGCATCTCGCCATGGTCGCTCGAAAATACGATCAGCGTGTTCCCCAATTCACCACGCTGCCGGACTTTCTCGATCAACTCCCCCACCCTGCGGTCGATGTTTTCGATCATGGCGGCATAGTTCTGCCGCACTTGTTCGTGGTTTTCCGGAGTGAGTTGCGTATTGCGGTTGGGCTGGGGGAACATCGTACCGCGCCAGCGCTTCTCCATGGCCGCGGTAATGTCCCAGGGATCATGCGGGCCGTTAAAATTCACCTGCAGAAACCAGGGCTTGCCTTTCGGAGCCGCTTCCAGCAGCGCCAAGCCGTTGCGGGCGATCCAGTTGTCTCCGTAGGCTTCGTCGCTCAGCGGCGTGGGAAAGGTGGCTCCGTGGCCCTTGCGCTGCTCGTAATCTTCGACGTGCGCCTGCGCGAGGCCGAGTTGGTTCAGATAGGCGAGAAACGGTCCTTTGGGCCGGTTTCCGGCTTGCACAAAGGCCCGCGTACCGTCGTGCTTGCCCTCGTTGTCGATGCCGTCGGAAAAGCCCCAGCTGGCGATTTTGCGCTTCCCGTCCAAACCCCAGTCGAGCTCCGGCTTGTGCAGGTCGAACTTGCCGCAGCCCATCACGTGATAACCAGCGGTGCGCAACGTCTGGTACATCGTCGGCTGGTCTTCGGGATAGTTGACGGCGTTGGTGGCGACCCGGCAGCGGTCATACTCCATGCCGGCGGCCAAGCAGGCGCGAGCGGGGGCACACAGCGGCGCCGGCGTCACGGCACGGCTAAACCAGGCCCCGGTCTCCATCAGCTTCCTGAGGTTCGGCGTACGGACGGGCACGCCGGCCATGCCTGGCCGCTCCACAAAGTCGTGCCGGAGCTGGTCCGGAAAGAGAAACAGCAGATTCGGGCGTTGGTTCGCCGCACCCAATATCGCGGCCGTCAACAGAGTTCTGCGCTTCATATGCCTTCTTACAGCCGCTAGGGCCGCGGCGCCTTGCGGGTCCACTCGGTAACCCAGTCGATCACCTGCTGGTACCAGAGCTCGGAGTTTTTGGGCTTCAGAATCCAGTGGCCTTCGTCAGGGTAAACCAGCAGCTTCGAGGGGACCTTCATTTGCTGAAGGCCAGTGAAGAGCTGGAGGCCTTGGCCGTAGGGGACGCGGAAGTCCTGCTCGCCGTGGATTACCAGCGTGGGGGTTTTGAAGCTATTGACGTGGTTGCTGGGGGACCATTTGGCGTAGCTATCCGGGTTCTCCCAAGGCAGGCCATTGAACTCCCATTTGGCGAAAAAGAGCTCTTCCGTTTCGCCGGCCATGCTCTTCAAGTCGTAGACACCGGCGTGGGAAACGAAGGCCTTGAACCGGTCAGTGTGGCCGAGCATCCAATTCACCAGATAGCCACCGTAACTGCCGCCGGCCGCGGCGAAACGATCCGGATCGGCCCAGGGCTGTTTGGCCACGTGGTCCACCACGGCCATGACATCATCGAATACTTTACCCCCCCAATCGTCATTGATGTCATCGGTGAATTTTTGCCCGTAACCGGTTGACCCACGGGGATTTGGCATGACGACCACAAAGCCGGCCGCAGCGAGTACTTGAGGATTCCAGCGGAAGCTCCAGCTTTGCCCCCAGGCGCCTTGTGGGCCGCCGTGGATCAGAAAGAGGACGGGATATTTCTTCGAAGCGTCATAGGCGGGGGGCTTCACCAGGAAGCTTTGAACGCGGGCTTTCTCGGCGCCCTCGACGGTGAAATCTTCGAGCGGCGTAAGCTGATACTTCTCGAGCAAGGACGTCGAGGCATTCGAGAGATTCACGGGTTCACCACCCGTGTTGGGGACTTTGAAGACCTCCATGGGCGTTGACCCGGAGTTCTGGCTGAAGACCATGGTCTTGCCGTCGGGCGTGAATTGAACGTCGTCGACGTGGGTCTTGCCGCTGAGAATGATGCGGGCAGCGCCACCGGCAACGGGCACCATCTGGACATTGGTGCGGCCACGGTCCTCGACGACGTAGAAGAGGCGCGTCGAGTCCGGCAGCCAGGTGAAGGACTGGACTTGGCGGTCGAGCGACTGGGTCAGCACTTGACTCTTACCGGTCTCGCGCTCCATAACGACCAACCGCCAGCGGTCGCTTTCGTATCCGGCTTTTTCCTGCATGCGCCAGGCGAGGTACTTGCCATCTGGCGAATACAGGGGGCTGACGTCGGCGCCGGGGCTCAGGCTGATCTTGCGGCTCTCGCCGCCCTCGACGGAGACGGCGAAGAGGTCACTGTTCGTGCTGGTGGCGGGGTCCGGGTCCAGGTTCGTAATGTAAGAGACCTCTTTGCCATCGGGCGAGATGGCATAGTCGTCCGGACCGCCAAGCGAGAACGTGGGGACGTCGCGATTACCGGGAGTAAGGTCGCGCACTTTGCCGCCGGCCACGGGGACGATCATCAGGTGCTTGCGTCGCGCGCCCTGCCAGCTATCCCAATGGCGGTAGAGCAGCCCGGTGATCACGCGAGCCTTCACCTTGTTGCTTTTCTCAGCCTCCACCTTGGCTTGGTTGCAGGCCTCGTCGGCGCAATCGGGGTAGACTTCGCTCACAAAGACCATCAGCCGTCCATCGGACGAGACAGAGACGCCGGAAGCTTCGGTGGCCAGGGAAGTCACTTGCTGGGGAGCGGTGCCGTCGGCCTCCATGGTCCAAACCTGGGAGTTGCCGGAGCGGGTGGAGATGAAGGCGAGGCGGTTGGTGCCCGGCACCCAGCGCGGACGGTCGTTGTTGCCTTCGGTGGTGATGGCCTTGGGCGTGCCCCCGGCGACCGGCACCGTGTAGATCTGCCGAGAACTGGTGTTGCCAGCCAGGTCCATTTTGCGGAGAGTGTACGCGACGACTTTGCCGTCAGGGGAAAGCGCAGGTTCGCCTACGCGATCGATCTTGAGCAGAGCGTCGAAGGTAAAAGGCAGTTTCTGGGCTGAGACAGGGGACACCAGGAGGGCGAGGACTAGCAAGGTGCGCATCACTCTCGATTCTACGCCTCCCGCGGGAATGCGCGCCATTTCGGGGAATTAACCTGGTTACGCCAGGCCGGTTCGACCCAACGCTTTTACAACGCATTAGCCGCGCCGAATCGCCTCGAAAAATACCTTTCGCAGCGATTCAGTATGCGCGGAGATGCCGTATTTCGATCGCGCCGCGGCCACCACAGATGCAGGCAGCGGATGCAAGTAACTCAGGGCCTGGCGCAGGCTCTCCGCGAGCGACGCCTCACCGCCGGAGGTGAAATGCCAGCCGGATTCTCCTGGGGTGACGATTTCGGCGAGGCCTCCGGTGGACGGGACGATGGCGGGGACGCCGCGGACGATCGCCTCGGCGGCGACCAAGCCCAGGGGCTCTGCCCAACGCGAGGGGGCGGCAAGGGCCCAGGCGCGGGCGAACTCGGGCTCGAGGTCGGCCGGGTCGCGCCAGCCGAGGAACTCAGCGTCCACGCGCAAGAATCTGGCCAACGCCTCCAACTCCGTCCGCAGAGGACCCTGGCCGGCCAAACGGATCCGCGCCCCGGGCACTTGGGCCATCGCGCGGAGGAGCAAATCGACCCCCTTCTCTTCGTCCAAGCGGCCACAATAGAGCAGCGTCGGCGCTGGATCAGGCGTGCGTAACAGTGGCGGCGGCGTCATCACGGGCAATGCCAACACCTCTGAAGCGATGCCATCACGCGCCAGCACCTGCCGGACCCACTCGCTGCACGCCAGGACCTGCGTGCAGCGTTCTACGGCGCGGCGGATAAGGGCGTAACGGGGCTGGTCACGCAGCCAATGCGGCAGGCTGAGGCAGCCGGTGCGCAAGCAGTTGATTCCGTCGGGCAGGTAACAGATCTCGCGGTTGGGCAGCAGCTTCGTGCTGCGCGGGCACACGATCTTGTAATCCGAGACAAAAAGGACCTTGGGCACGGCACCCAGGGCGAAGAAGGCGGCGGGGGAAAGCTGGAGGGCAAACATGTTCACCCAAGCCACGTCGGGCCGGAACTCGTTGACGGCGCGGCGGACGGTGGCCGCGGCGAAGGGATTGGCGATCTGGAGGAGGGCTTGGGCGGCACGCCGCTCGGTGCCATAGGTGACATAGTCGGCCAGTCCGTCGCCGGCCGAGCCCACGTCACTCACCAACAGGCGCACTTCGTCGCCCGCCGCAAGCAGCCCCTCACGGACACGCAGTGCATGCGACTCGGCGCCGCCCCGTCCACGGTTCCAGTCAAGCATCAGCAGGACGCGCATGATTGTTCCGCCGTGAGGATCGCCTCCAAGCTGCGCCGGCCGTCCTCCAGTGTCGCTGACGCTCCGCCATTCACAAAGGCCTGGAGCGCGTTGCGATAAGAAGGGTCGTAGGACGGGCGCGCGAGGCGCAGGAGACGCCAGGCCCAGAGGTCGCGCCCTCCAGCCATCCGAGCGGACCGGACGCCATAGCCATGCCGGCGGCTCAGACGCGGCGTCAGCGAACCCAGATGACGGTCCACGCGCAAGGTGCCGGTTTCGCCCACGAATTCGAAGAAATCGGCGCGTCCCGCCCGGAAGGAAAAGTAGCCACTGGCCTCGGCGCCAGAAGAAAACCGCAGACGCAGCCAGGCATCGTCATGCTCGGTGACCAGCGACCCGAGGCGTCCCTCGCTCGCCGTCACTTCCGCGCGCAGAAACCAACGCAGCAAGTCGACGTGATGGGACCCCAGGTCAAGCAGACTACCCCCACCGCTAGCGCGTTTCCGCTTCCACCCCGGCATGCCCTCGGCATTTACCGGCTCGCAAAAAGAGGAAAACACGGCGCGCACCCGCCCAATGGTGCCCGCATCCAACAATCGCCGGGCTTCGACAAACAGGGGATGATGACGCCGGTTGAAGCCGGTGGCGAAGCGTACACCAGCCAGGCCGACGGCACTCTCGAGACCGGCCACACTCGCGGCGTCAATGGCGATGGGTTTCTCCAGATAAATATGCTTGCCGGCCCGGGCGGCGTCGATGGCGAGCGAAGAGTGCAAACCGCTGGGCGAACTGATGATGACGGCATCGACGTCGGGCCGCGCCAGCAAAGCGGCGGAATCGTTGTCGATCACCAGGCCCGTGAGTTGCTGGGCGCGTTGGCGAGCGGCAGGATCCGGGTCTGCCGCGGCTACGAGGCGAACCCCCGGCATTTTCCCCAGCAGGCGCAGATGGGTCCAGAAAGCGATCGTGCCGCAGCCGATCACGCCGCAGCGCAGGCTCATCGGCGCCCCAAGCGATCGAGCTTATGGAGTTCGCACGCGAGCATGCCAGCTTCGGCGCTGCGAACGAATAGTCCTGCGTAACCCATAGTCTCCCCGGCCGCGCGCAAAACCAGGGCCAGCAATACCGCCGCCATCGTGCCCGCCGGGCCTCTATCGACGCGAACCCGCCAACCGGGAATGAGGCGCGGCAAGAGCACCGCCGGTACGAGAAAGGCGCCGCTGGCGTAAAGCATCCGGCGCGGCCAACGCCAGGTCCGCGAACGGTTAGCGGACACCAGGTGGCCGACCAGAAATCGGTTATGCACCCAGGCCCAAAGCTCCGCCGCGTTGGCGTGGAACACACAAGTGGACGGCAGAAACAGCGCCTGCCACCCAGCCGCCCGGAACGCCGTCACCAGATCGTCGCTTTGGTCTAAGGCGGCGGGCAGCCGTTCCCCCAACGCCAGCAGCCGATCGCGCCGGAAAGTGGCATTGTAGACCGGAATGTCCATCGTTTCGCCCTCGGGCAGTTCCGGAGCCCAAGGGCCATAATCGCACAGAAAGCCCGACCAACTCAGCACTCCCCGCGGATTCGCATTGCACAAAGCAGGAACGACCACCGCCCACTGGCGATCCGCGAACGCGGCCACCGTCCGTTCCGCAAAGTCCGCTGCCGGAAACGAGTGCGTTTCGCCGATGAAGACCAGCGGCGCCGTCGCCCCCCGCACGCCCGCGGCCCGCGCCCGGGCCAGATCGTCGACTGGATCGACCACCGTGCGAATCGCCGCAAACTCGGCCGCATACTCGCGCGCGACCGACAAGTCGCCCGGGCACACCAGCACCAGTTCGATCTCGCCCGTGAGGGTCTGGCTGCGAAGGTGCTCCACCACGGGCCGGATGGTCGAGTCCGCATCGGTGGCCAGCACGATGGAAAGCTTCGGAATCATCTGGTTGTTTCCTTCCCCGCACCTGCATAGGACAGTTTGTGCACCTCGTACTCACGCATCTCCCGTTCGGCGTGCCCGGCGGGCCAGCCCAGGTAGCCCAGGAATTCACCCCATCCTTTGACGCAGAAGCCCGCGATCAGCAGCGGCAGGGTGCCGGCCGGCACGCGCTCGCGCCTCATCGCCGCGCGCACGCCGGGCAGCACGCGCCAGATGAGCACCAACGGAATGGCGGGCGAGCAGAGAGCGTAGAAGGAGCGCCGGGCGAGCGACCAGCGGAGGGCCCGATGGTGGGCGATCAAGAGCCCGGAGAGGTAGCGCTCGTAGATCCAATGCCCCGCCGGAGCGACATTGACGTGGTCGAGCCGGGCGGCGGGCTCAAAGTAGATGCGATGCCCGGCCGCCCCGAGCAGCAAAGGCAACTCATCGCCGTGGGAGAGGGCTGGCGCCAGACGATCGCCCAGGGCCAGCAACGCCGCGCGATCGAAGGCGGCGTTGTAGATCGGAAAGCGCCCGATCTCCCCCGCCGGCAGCGACGCCGTCCAGCACCCGTAGTCGGACAAGAACCCCGCCCAACTGCGGGCGCTGGCGGGATTGGCATTGCCCATGCCGGGAGCGGCGCAGGAGAAGCCCCGGTCGCACACGGCGAGCAGTCGCTCGGCCAACTCCGGATGCGGGTAGGAGTGCGTCTCGCCGATGAACACCGTGGGTGCTTTCGTGGCCCGGATGCCGGCCGCGCGGGCCTCGGCGAGATCCTCCACCGGCTGCTCCACCACGGTGATGGCTGCGAACTCGACTTGGTGAGCAAAAATGGCTTCAACCAGCGATTGGGCCGGGGCGATGAGGACCACTTCCATCTCGAGCCGAATCGTTTGGCGGCGCAAACGTTCGACCACGGGACGGATGGTGGCGTAGGTGTCGGTGGCGAGGACGTAGGCGATGCGAATCATGTGCGAGTAAGAGAACGGCGGATGGCCATGGCGGCTTCTTCGAGGGGCAGAAAGAGCGAGTGGCGCAGCGAGGAGAGCTCATAACGCTCAAGCATGGAGTCTCGCCAAGTGCGGGGGAGTTCGATGCCAGCCCAGTCCGTGCGGGCCAGATACTGGCGGTAGATCCTGCGATGGGGAGTGTGCCCTTCGAAGAGCCAGGGCTTCAGGTTGCCGCTGAAGTGGAGAATCCACGGCTGCTCACCGGCGGGAGAGTGAGCGGGATGGCGGTTCCAACGGGGATCGAGCGGGCGCCAGTGGCCCGTGAGGACGGCATTGAGCGCTTCCTGGTCCCAGAAGTAGATCCGGTCGCGGTGGCGAAGGAGATAGTCGAAGCTCCGGGCCTGGACATCGTACGCTCGCCAAGCCGCGAGGTCGACCATCAGGAGCCCGGCGTTGAAATGGGGCGCGTCACGGGGGAGGTGCAGTTCGCGCCATCCGGCCACGCCAAAGGGCGAGGAGATAAAGGGGACGCGTTCGTCGGGCACCGCGAGCGCGATTACCTGGGTGAGCGGTTCGTCCCACAGCACCGCTACGTCGGCTAGGACGAGCATGTCGCAATCGAGCCAGAGGACGCGGTCCACGTCCGGGGGAAGCCAGTGCGCAAGGTTCAGCTTCTGGTAGGTAGTGGCGGACATGCGGCCCCACAGAGGCAGGTGGCTTGGGAGCGGACGCGCCTCTTGCCAGCGCAGAGTGAGGTTAGCGGGCACGGAACGGCCGACGCGACCCCGGTCGGCCAAACTCAAGCCATCAGCGAGAATGTGGACGTGGGCGCGGCGCGCAGGAGCAAGATGAGTTCCCAGGGACTGCAGCATTACCGAAAGCGGCAGGACGTAGCGGGCGTCGGCGGCACAGGCTACGTGAATCGGGGGATCTGTCACGGCGGAGGTCACAGCGTGGTTTGAGTATACCGCCTCTCTTTCGGCCCACGGGTTAGCCGGGAAAATCGACTCGAAGCTACGCTTGCCATGGGAACACGCGCCATTTCGAGGAATTAACCTATTCAGGCATTCGGCCGCTTCGTGGGGATCAGTCAAGTCGGCCAGGAGATCTTGACGAAACTCAGTGGTTCTCCTCGGCAGGTAATCCTACGCTACCGCCTGGAATTCAAGGCCCGCATCACCGCAGCTTTCAAAGGCGGCAAATCGGTTTCAATCGTTCGCCAAATCACCGTTACGTCAATTTGGTCATACCCATGGCGAAGCCAATTGCCCATCCCGCGCACGTCCCGCCAAGCGATGCCGGGCAAATCAATTCTGCCTGGTTTCCCAATCGATGCGCGGCTTCGCTCACAACGAGCAAAGCGTACTGAACCGCGAAAATGGTCTCTTCGCGTTGCACAAACGCCGACTCGTCCAAACCCGCCACGAAACGCTCACTGCGTTGAATGCTCTCGAGTATGTCCTGCAGACAGCCCTGAGGATCTTTAAAAGGCACGCACCAATTCCCGCTCCGCCCGTTCGCGCACTCTGGGCTTCAATGAGCCCTCCGTCAGTAGATCCACCGGCACGCCCAAGATATCGGAAATCTGGTTCTTGAGACGCGACAAAGTCAGCAGCGTGACGCGAGCGTCAGGATGAAAGGCCGCCAAAAGGTCAACGTCCGACTCCGGAGCGGCCTCGTCGCGTGCGACGGAGCCGAAGAGGGCCAGATGCTCCAAGCCGGCGGTCTTCAGCTCAACTTCGCGAGCCCGCACTGTCGAAAGAACCAGTTCTCGCCGCATCCCCTTAAGTCTCTCATGCCCGAGTGTTAGCATGAAATCCCACCGCGCAGAAGCGATGCCGAGATGATCGAGTTGGTCGACACGTTGCTGAAGGCCTGTGGCGTCGAAGGCGCGCGGCTGCTTATCAACTCCGTCGGCGACCCCGCCTCGCGTGCGGCCTATGTCGACGAATTGCGCCAGTGGCTGGCGGGCGTGAAAGATCAGCTTTCACCCGACAATGCCCGCCGCGCGGAAACCATTCCCTTGCGGGTGCTCGACTCCAAAGAGCCGAAGGAAGAGGCCATTATCGCCGCGCTCCCCAGCATTCACGAGTTTCTAAACGACACCGCGAAGAAACACTTCGCCGACGTCTGCCGTTATCTCGACGACCGCGGCATCGCCTACGAAGTGAATCCCTCACTATAATCTGGCCTACCTGTCGCTCTACGCCGGCGGCGGCGTCAAGCCGGGCAGCATAATTGGCAATACCGACGCCACCCGCGAACACGTGGTCGACAACGGCTGGAGATACAAGCGCGCCCAAATTAAGACCGAGAATATCTACGCCTCCATCTACTCCGCCCTCGGCATCGATTGGCGTAAGGAAATCACCAACACTCCCTCGCGGCGCGCCTATCGCTATGTCGACACGCTGGGCGCCACCGAGATGGCGCTGGACGATGAAATTGCCGATCTGTTTGTCTAAATGCGCCACGCCTTATTCCTACTCGCTCTTACTGCGTACTCCGAACCGGTGCTCATACCCGCGGGTAAGTTCACGATGGGCCGGACGAAATCAACCTCGGACGACGCGACGAAAATGCGGCCGCAGATCCTATTAGACGATCGCCCTTTACACGAAGTCACCATTTCTGCCTTCTATCTCGACTCGCACGAAGTAACCCACGCCGAATATGCCGGGTTCGTGAAAGCGAAACGTCACCGGGTGCCGTTTCATTAGCTCGAGGGCAAGCTTCCTGCCGGTGGAGAAAAGATGCCGGTTTACAACGTCTCCTGGGACGATGCCCAAGCTTACTGCCAGGCCCAAGGCGGCCGCCTGCCCACCGAAGCCGAATGGGAACGTGCCGCGCGAGGTGGTCTGGAGAACCAAAGCTTTCCCTGGGGTGACAAGTTCGACGCCAAGTTGGTGCGCTCCGGTTCCGAGTTGGGTCCGCAGGAGGAGGGTAAATACAAGCCCAACGCCTTCGGCCTCTACGATATGGCGAGCAATTTATCAGAGTGGATCGCCGATTACTTCGAGCGCGACTATCACGCCAAGTCCCCCGCAACTGACCCGGCCGGCCCCCGGCAAGGCACCTACCGCATCATCCGCGGCGGCGCCTGGAGCGATTCGCCGCAACGTGTCACCGTCTATTTTCGTAACTGGGTAAGGCCCACGCAGCGGCACGCGAACATTGGCTTCCGTTGCGCCAAGAGCATCCAGGCGGCAGTCCGTTAATTGAGGTGGGGTGCTGGTACTTGCCTGGTACTTGCTGGTCACCCCCCGACCTCACGGTCGGGGCTAGGCGGAGTGGTCGGGGTAGAGCGGACGCAGGCCTAGATTAATCTCCATGAGGCGGCGGATTTTGGCCTTTTCGGCGAGGGCGCGGACTTCTTCGGGGGTGAGTTTGGGTTCGTTTGGGGCGGCTGCTTTTTCGGCCGGTTCGGGGGTAGAGATTTCGGTGTTGGGGGCGGGTGGTTTGGGTTCGATTGGGGGCGCGGACGCGGGGTCCGGCGCGAGGGCGCGTTCGGCTTGTAAGTCGCGCAGATCCTTGAGGCAATTGCGGTAGTGTCGGTGGAGCTGGGCGTCATAGCGGATATAGAGTTTCAGCATTTGCTCGGAGTGGGCGAAGCCGTTGGCGACTTGAGCGTTGTTATTCGCGGCGGGAAGGCTGCGGCGGAGTTCAGTTTCATGGTTGGCGATGGCAATTTCGATATGGGCGGTTTCAGCGAGCCAGATACGGTGTTGACGCCACTTGGCGTAGACAGCTTCGGTGAGTAAGTCGAGTTCGTCGGGGTGTTGGGGGCAGTAAGTTTTCACATACTCGTTGAGTAAGCCGAGGAATTGGGGTTCGTCTTCGACGTGAAGGAAACAGCCGCGGTCGAGGGGGTTGCTATTCAGG